>JBLUOL010000003.1:0-87005 GCA_048065775.1 Pseudomonas sp. GW6 | reverse complement strand
GCGTGCGCCTGTTCGCGCGCCTGGCGCGGCGCGATGCCGCGATAGGTCAGGGGCAAGGCGACGTTGTCCAGTGCGCTGAGGCGGGGAAGCAGGTTGAAGCTCTGGAAGACGAAACCGATCAGCTGGTTACGCAGGGCGGCCAACTGGTCCGGGCTGGCCTGGGCGACCTCGATGCCATTGAGGCGGTAGTTGCCGGTATCGGGCAGGTCGAGCAGGCCGAGCACGTTGAGCAGGGTGCTCTTGCCCGAACCGGAGCTGCCGAGGACGGCGCAGCTCTCCCCGCTGGCGATCCGCAGGCAGACGTCGTCGAGGATATGCAGCGTTTTGTCGGCAAGCCGGTAGTGCTTGCCAATGTGCTGCAACTGGATGAGCTGTTCTTCGTTATTGTTTTCGAGCATCCCGATGCCACTGCCTGCGTCCATGTCGATGAACCACTGAGCATCGCCTTGTCAGGCACTTCACGGAGCCGACGCCATAGGGCTCTGTTCCGGGAAATCAGAGGGCGGTCGTCTTTCTGAAAGCGGTCGCAACAGGACCATGCCCGATAGCAGGATTGGCAGCGCTGGCTTGTCTGTAAAGCCAACTTTCTTCTGGTTCGCGCAGGCAGTGTTACCGATGCTCACACCTTCCATGTCGGGTGGCTGAGCGTGCCGAAACGGGAGATGGATGAGGGCAGGCATCGGGCTGCCCTCGGCGCAGGCGACAGATCAGAACGGAGCGGGGCACTCGAAACGCATGCGCTCACCGGTTTGCGGGTGGGTGAGGGCGAGCATGCTGGCGTGCAGGCACAGGCGCTCATGGGCGGCCAGGGCCTGTTCGTGAGCGTAGAGGCGGTCGCCCAGCAGTGGATGGCCGATGGACAGCATATGCACGCGCAACTGGTGCGAGCGCCCGGTGATGGGCGTGAGCTCGACCCGGCACCAGTCGCCGCAGCGCTCGATGACGCGCCAGTGGGTCAGGGCGTGTTTGCCCAGTTCGTGATCGACCACATGACGTGGTTTGGTCGGCGGGTCGTAGCGCAGCGGCAGATCGATGCTGCCGCTGTCGGCCTGCGGCTGGCCCCAGCACAGGGCGGTATAGGCCTTCTCGGTTTCACGGTCGTGGAACTGCCGGGACAGCTCGCGGTGGCTGTCGGCGTCGCGAGCGAGGACGATGATGCCGGAGGTTTCCCAGTCCAGCCGATGCACGATGCGCGCTTCCGGGTAGCCGTTTTCCTGCAGGCGGGTGACCAGGCAATCCTTGTTGTCATCGGCGCGGCCGGGCACCGACAGCAGCAGGGTGGGCTTGTTGATCACCAGCAGGGCAGCGTCCTGGTGGAGAATTTCGATCTGGCTTAGCGGCATGGGGCGTTCGCAACGGTCTGGTAGGAGCGAGCTCTGCTCGCGAAAAATGCAGGTTACCGATATTCGCGAGCAGAGCTCGCTCCTACAGGCTATCGATGGCTACAAACGAACACGGCGGCCGAAGCCGCCGTGAACGCAACCGGTCTCGATTAACGATCCGGCAGGGTAATGTTCAACTCCAGGATCGAGCAACTGCCCTGGTTTTCCAGGGCGACCTGGACCTGATCCGATTCGATGTTGACGTACTTGCGGATCACTTCCACCAGCTCCTGCTGCAGGGCAGGCAGGTAGTCCGGCTGGCTGCGCTGACCACGTTCGTGGGCAACGATGATCTGCAGGCGCTCTTTGGCGATGGATGCGGTGGTTTCCTTCTTGCGCGAACGCAAGAAGTCAAAAATATTCATTCTCGACCTCCAAACAGGCGCTGCAGGAAGCCCTGCTTCTTCACATCCAGGAAGCGGTGCGCCACGTCCTTGCCGAGCAGGCGATCGACTGCGTCGCTGTAGGCCTGGCCGGCATCGCTCTGGTCATCGAGGATGACCGGGATACCCTGGTTGGATGCCTTGAGCACGGCCTGGGATTCGGGGATCACGCCGAGCAGGCGAATGGCGAGGATTTCCTCGACGTCTTCGACGCCAAGCATCTCGCCCTTGGTGACGCGCTCGGGGTTGTAGCGGGTGAGCAGCAGGTGTTCCTTGATCGGTTCTTCGCCTTTCTCGGCGCGGCGCGATTTGCTCGCCAACAGGCCGAGCATGCGGTCGGAGTCACGTACCGAGGATACTTCCGGGTTGGTCACGACAATGGCTTCGTCGGCGAAGTACATCGCCAGGTGCGCGCCTTTCTCGATGCCGGCTGGCGAGTCGCAGACCACGTACTCGAAATTCTGCGACAGCTCGCTGATGACCTTCTCGACGCCTTCCTGGGTCAGCGCGTCCTTGTCACGGGTCTGGCTGGCGGCCAGCACATAGAGGTTCTCGAGACGCTTGTCCTTGATCAGGGCCTGGGTCAGGGTCGCTTCGCCGTTGACGACGTTGACGAAGTCGTACACCACGCGGCGTTCGCAGCCCATGATCAGGTCGAGGTTACGCAGGCCGACGTCGAAGTCGACGATGACGGTCTTGTGCCCGCGCAGGGCGAGGCCGGTACCGATGGCAGCGCTGGTGGTGGTTTTACCGACGCCACCTTTGCCGGAAGTGACTACGAGGATCTTGGCCAAGGTGATTCACCCCAAAAAATGAATAAAACGCGGGAATCTGAGGCCGTTAAAGGCTTCCAGATGCCCTTTTTGTGTCCGTAAAAAGTGGCCGCAGTATCCGTTAAAGGCGGGTGATGTTCAACACGTCACCCGACAGGCTGACGTGCACTGCATCGCCCCACAGCGGGTCGCGGCGCAGGTCTTCGGCAACCTTGTAATGGCCGGCGATCGACAACATTTCGGCGCCCATTTGCTGACAGAAAATCCGTGCCTTGGTGTTGCCCTTGATGCCCGCCAGGGCGCGGCCACGCATGGGCGCGTAAACATGGATGTTGCCATCGGCGAGAAGTTCCGCCCCGGCGCTGACCGGTGCCAGCACGATCAGATCGCCACCCTGGGCATAGATCTGCTGGCCGCCGCGCACCGGGCTGGTGATGATGCGACTGGGTTTGTGCTCGGGTTCGGCCGGTTTTTCTTCGATTTTCTTTGGCGCTGGATCGAGGAGGCGTTCGCGTGCACCGGACGGCGGCAGTACCGGCAGATCCATGGCTTCGGCAGCGGCGACGTCGCTTTCCCGCGAGGCGCGGATGGCCAGGGTGCGCAGGCCATGGCGGCGGCAGACGGCCATCAGCTCGGCCAGGTCCAGTTCACCTTCGCCTTCCGGCAGTTTGTCCAGGGCCAGCACCAGCGGCGTGTTGCTGAAGAAGGCCGGGGCCTGGGCGACTTTTTCCGTGAGTTGCGCGTCGAGGCGTTCGAGATCGTTGTGCGCCAGTTCCATCACGGTGATGGCGAGCATGCTGCCCTTGAGCTGGAATACGGGGTCTTGGGCGAGGAGGTCGGCTTGGCTCATGGTGGTGCGATGGGCCTTCTGGCGAGTCGAAAGATGCCGGACTTATAACGAGATAGCCCGCATGCCGCAAGCCGCGCGCGTCAGCGAGGCTGGGAAGAGGCAAGGCTTGGCTGTCGATTCGCTGTCGTGACCTGCTCTGACGGCAGTGATGCCAGCGAGCTGGTCGGGAAAACTGCGTTAGAATGCGCGGCTTTGTAAGTGATCGGAAACGTCTAATGGATCGCCCCCGCTTTCGCGCCTATTTTCTTCATCCGCGCTTCTGGCCGCTGTGGCTGGGCTTCGGATTGCTGTGGCTGGTGGTGCAACTGCCTTATGGCCTGCAGCTGAAACTGGGGCGGGCACTGGGCTGGCTGATGTACCGCACGGCAATCTCGCGCCGGCAGATCGCTGCGCGCAATCTGGAACTTTGCTTCCCCGACAAGAGCGCTGCCGAGCGCGAGCGCCTGCTCAAGGAGAATTTCGCCTCCACCGGTATCGCCTTCTTCGAGATGGCCATGAGCTGGTGGTGGCCCAAGGAGCGTCTGGCGCGATTGGCGCATGTCGAAGGCCTCGAGCATCTGCAGCAGGCGCAAACCGAGGGGCAGGGCGTGATCCTCATGGCGGTGCACTTCACCACCCTGGAGATCGGCGCCGCGCTGCTCGGTCAGTTGCACACCATCGACGGCATGTACCGCGAGCACGACAACCCGCTGTTCGACTACATCCAGCGTCGTGGCCGCGAACGCCACAACCTCGATGCCAGCGCCATCGAGCGCGAGGACATTCGCGCCATGCTCAAGGTGCTGCGTGCCGGCCGTGCGATCTGGTACGCGCCGGATCAGGATTACGGCCGCAAGCAGAGCATCTTCGTGCCGCTGTTCGGTATTCAGGCGGCCACGGTTACCGCCACCACCAAGTTCGCCCGCCTGGGCAAGGCGCGCGTGGTGCCTTTTACCCAGCAGCGTCTGGCCGATGGCAGCGGTTATCGTCTGGTGATCCATCCGCCGCTCGAAGGCTTCCCCGGCGAGAGCGAGGAGGCCGATTGCCTGCGTCTCAACCAGTGGATCGAACAGGTGGTCAGTGCCTGCCCGGAGCAGTACCTGTGGGCGCATCGGCGTTTCAAGACGCGTCCCGAGGGGGAGCCGAAGCTGTACGGTAAGCGCAAGTAGCGCATCTATACTGCAACGAAAAACAGGACCGCTCGATGACCGTGATTGCCCGCCCCGATGCGCCCGTTACCGGGCTGATCCTCTCTGGTGGCGGGGCGCGGGCGGCCTATCAGGTCGGGGTGTTGGCAGCCATCGCCGATCTACTGCCGGACGCCTCGCACAATCCCTTTCCGGTGATAGTCGGGACCTCGGCCGGGGCGATCAATGCCGTTGGCCTGGCCTGTGGCGCGCTGCAGTTCGGCGAAGCCGTACGGCGCCTGACCTCGGTCTGGCAAGGCTTTCATACCCATATGGTGTACCGCAGCGACTGGCCCGGCGTGCTGCGTCAGGCGGCGCGCTTCATTGGCCACAGCCTGCTTGGCCTGGGGCGCGATGTTCCTGTGGCCTTGCTCGACAGTTCGCCGTTGCGTGAGTTGCTGGAGCGCGAGCTGGACTTCTCCGGCATCGCTGCGGCCGTGCGCCATCGCCAGCTGCGAGCGGTAGCAGTGACTGCCTTCGGCTACGAAAGTGGCCAGGCGGTGACCTTCTATCAGGGCCGCGCCACTATCGATCCCTGGTTCCGCCATCGTCGCGTCGGTGTACCGACGCGTCTGCAGCTCGACCATTTGCTGGCCAGCGCGTCGATCCCGCTGATCTTTCCGCCGGTGAAGATCAACCGTGAGTATTTTGGCGACGGCGCAGTGCGCCAGGCGGCGCCGATCAGCCCGGCACTGCATCTCGGGGCCAGCCGCGTGCTGGTGATCGGTGTCAGCGGCAATGCCCAGCTCGAACCCAATGCCGAGCTGCCGCGCGTGATCAGCACTCGACCGCCGAGCCTGGCGCAGATCGGCGGGCATATGCTCAACAGTACCTTTATCGACAATCTGGAGACGGACATCGAGCTGCTCGAGCGGCTCAACCAGATGAGCGCACTGGTGCCGCCGGAGCGGCGTCCGCGTGGCTTGGGTTTGAACCCGGTGGACGTGCTGGTGATCGCGCCGAGCCAGCCGCTGGATCAGATCGCCGCGCGCCATCAGCGTGAGCTGCCCAAGGCGCTGCGCCTGTTTCTGCGCGGCCCGGGGGCGACCAAGGCCGGTGGAGCGGGCGTGCTCAGTTACCTGTTGTTCGAGCCCGGCTACTGCAGTGAACTGATCGAGTTGGGTTATCAGGATGCGATGACGCGCAAGGCCGACCTCTGCCGTTTTCTCGGGTTGGCCGAGGTCGCCCATTCCGCTTGATGCACGTCAGGCCAGCACACCATCACGAAAATCGCGCATGGCCTGCTCGATTTCCTCGCGGCTGTTCATCACGAACGGTCCGTACTGGACGATGGGTTCGTTCAGTGGTGTGCCGGCGATCAGCAATACCCGCGCACCATGGGTGCTGGCCAGGTGCAGCTCACCCTCGTCGGATAGCCGCACCAGACGCCCGGCGCTGACCGGTTGTGTACTGGCCTCGGGCAGCTCGAGCAGGCCTTGGTAAACGTACAGCATGACCCGCTGACCATCGGCCAGGCGCGGTGAAACCTGACTGCCGGCCGGCAGGTTCAGGTCGAACAGCTGAGGCTGGGTATGTGGCCGCTGCACGGCGCCGGCCTGGCGGATCTCGCCGTCATCGAATTCACCAGCGATCACCACCACCTCGGCGCCGGACGCCGTGTTGATGCGCGGGATGTCGGTGGCTGGAATATCGCGGTAGCCCGCTTCACCCAACTTGTCCTTGGCTGGCAGGTTGAGCCACAGTTGGAAGCCGCGCATGGCGCCGGACTCCTGCTCGGGCATCTCGCTGTGGATGATGCCGCGCGCAGCCGTCATCCATTGCACGCCGCCGCTGCCGAGCAGGCCGACGTTGCCCAGATGGTCTTCATGGCGCATGCGCCCTTCGAGCATGTAGGTGATGGTTTCGAAACCACGATGCGGGTGCGGCGGGAAGCCGGCGATGTAGTCGTCGGGGTTGTCGGTGGAAAACTCGTCGAGCATCAGGAAGGGGTCGAAGCGTTCCAGGCCCGGTCCGCCGATCACGCGGTTGAGGCGCACACCGGCGCCGTCCGAGGCGGGTTGGCCAGGCTGGATGCTGATGACGCGGCGTTGCGAGGTCATGGCGGCTCCTTGAAAGGTAGGAATGACGCCATGCTAGTCGCATTTAATCGATGTTTGTGTGGAAAATTTGCGGGCCATGCATCGATAAATTCGATGCATGGCCGAGGGCTCAGTCGGCAATCTTCAGCTTGCGCGACTCGTTGTAGAAGTAGCGGATCTTCTCGTACTCGAACGGCGAGTTGAGTTGGCCATAGCGGAAGCCGGTATTGGCGCGGGTGTCGACGATGCGCAGTGCGGTGATGCCGGGATTGCTGCGACTGGCGTCGGCCACATCGAGGTAATTGACCGCGTTCTCCAGGCTGTAGTCCGCCACCAGCCCGCCGGTGTCGCGCAGGTTCGATGGTCCGAGCAGTGGCAGCATCAGGTAAGGCCCTGCGGGTACGCCGTAGTAGCCCAGGGTTTGGCCGAAGTCTTCGCTCAATCGGGGTAGGCCCATCTTCGTCGCCGGGTCCCAGATACCGCCGACACCGAGGATGGTATTGAACAGCAACCGCGCGGTGCTGTTCATCGCCCGCTTGCCCTTGAGCTGCAGCACGCTGTTGGCCAGCGTGGGAATCTCGCCGAGGTTGTTGAAGAAGTTGTGCACGCCGGTTTGCACCAGGTTCGGTGTGACGTAGCGATAGCCGTCGACCACGGGCAGGAATACCCATTGATCGAAGCGGTAGTTGAAGTGGTAGACGCGGCGGTTCCACGACTCCAGCGGGTCATAGACCTGCAGGGCGTCACTGGAGGCGCGTTCGAACTCCTGCTGATCCAGTCCTGGGTTGAACTGCAGGTTCTGCAGCGGGTTGGTGAAACCGTCTGCGTCGACCTGGCTTTCGGCCAGTGTCTGCCCGCTGGCCAGCAGCAGGGCAAAGATGAGAGTGCTGTGCTTAACCACGGAAGAACTCCAGCATGGCGTCACTGTTGACGCGATAGTTGAGGTTGCCGCAGTGCCCGCCACGCGGGTAAAGGGTCAGGCGGTCGCCGAAAGTGCGGCGCAGGAAGCCGATGTCGCCCGGGCCGAGGATCAGGTCGTCGGCATTGTGCATCACCGAGACCTTGTCGCTGCCTTTGAGGTAGTCCTCCAGGGCGTAGAGGCTGCTCTTGTCGATCAACTGGTTGAGGCTGCCGCCGTCATAACGCGCACGCCACATGGGCATCAACTGTTCGGCGATGTAGCAGTCGAAGTCGCAGCGCAGGGCCATCTGGAAGAATGGCGTGAGGCTGGTGCTCTCGGTGATGCGGTAGTCGCGCGGAGTGATCAGGCCGCGGCGGTTGAGCAGGTCCGAAGTGAAGACGATATCGGCAGACGAGAAGCGGAACGAGGTGCCGATCAGCATTGCCATCTGCTCGTCGGAGAGTTTTTCCTTGGATTGCTGGAAGTCGTAGAGCATGGCCTCGTTGATATCGAGGTAGCCCTTGTCGTTGAAGTAGCGAGTCAGCTTGCCCAGCACCAAATCATAGAAATTGGTGCTGTTGTCGATGCCTTGCACCTTGGTCTGCACCAGCTTGTCCAGATTGCTGATGGAGGTGTAGAGGTTGACTGGCGGGTTGAGCAGCAGCACGCGCTTGAAGTCGAAGGCGCGGCGGGTTTCATCGAGCTGGCTGACGAAGGCGGCATGCAGCGCCCCCAGGCTGTAGCCGGTGAGCAGGAACTCGCTGACCTCCAGCTTTGGATGCTGGGCACGCACGGCCTGCATGGCGCGGTACAGATCGTCGGCATCATCCGGGCTGTAGCCTGGCGTGGCCGAACGCGAGGCTGCGGCCATGAAGTCGTAGCTGGTCGGCGAGGACAGCTGCACGACATGGAAACCAGCGCCGTAGAACAGCTTCTTCAGGTACTCGGTGGTGCCGCTGGCGTAGTGCGCGCCGGTGCCGGAGATGATGAAAATCAGCGGCGCACGACCGTTCTGCTGGGCCAGGCGGTAACGCAGCTTGGTCACCGGCCAGAAGTTGTCCAGCAATTCAAACTCACGATCCGGGCGCAGGCGTACCGAGTAGTCGCGTTGCCGGATGTCGCCATCGGCCGGCAGCGTCGGGCGCAGCTCCGGCGGCGTGGTGGCGATGGTCGCCTCGAAAGGGTTGGCCAGTGGATAGCCGTAGCTTTCGGCATCCACGTCGGCGGCCATCGCGGAGGCACAGAAGACCAGGCCGCCGAGCAAGGCGGCGAGTCGGGCAAGGCTGGGCATGTATTAAGTCCCTTTGAATAAGAGAACGTCTGGGTTGAGCAGCTGGCTTATGACAGCAGCAAGCGGGGCAAAGTGCCAGACTATCCTGCCTTATCTCAAGGAAACATGCGTAGCCGCAACAAGAGGCGCGCGACGACTGACTTCAGGCTTTTTCAATCAGGCGTGGTGGTGCAGCCAGGCATGCTTTGGACGCTCTGCCGCAGGCTGACGACGGCGTTCGAAACGCTGCCAGACCTTCTCGTGAAAGTAGAAGCCCACCGAGTTGCACAGGGGCTCGATGGCCGCCACCATGCCGCTGGCTGCGACACTGCCAGTCAAGGCATAGGTAACGGCGAAGGCGATGCAGAAGTGCATGATGGTGAAGGTCAGGGTCTTGAGCATGATGCACCTCGTTGAGAATCATTTCTTCATGTAGGAGAGGCTAGTCCTGTTCGTCAGTGTCGGGAAATGTGGCCTTTGCATGGTGTTTATAGTGTTGGTCAATTGATTTTTGTTCTTAGAGAGTCTCTTTCTATTTATTTTGCCTCGGGGGTGTCTGCGTTAAGGTGGCGCTCTCTTTCGGTGGAGTTGGGCGATGCAGATCAGTGATATTCCCTTTGGCGTAACGGACTGGGCTGCGATACCAGCGACCGAGCATCCGGGTGAGCGTGGCGTTGCACGTTGGCGTACTTGCCAGTTCGGTGCGCTGCGTGTGCGCATGGTCGAGTATTCGCCGGGCTACCTGGCCGACCATTGGTGCCGGAAAGGGCATGTGCTGTTGTGCCTGGAGGGAGAGCTGACCACCGAGCTTGAGGATGGCCGGGTATTCGTGCTCAAGCCTGGTATGAGTTATCAGGTGGCGGATGGTGCTGAGGCTCATCGTTCATCGACGATGTCTGGCGCACGCCTGTTCGTGGTGGACTGAGCCGCAATGCTTTGGCGCATGGCTGCCGATGCCCTGGTGGTGATCCATCTGGGTTTCATCCTGTTCGTGCTACTAGGTGGCTTGTTGCTGCTGCGCTGGCCGCGTCTGATCTGGCTGCATATACCTGCAGTGGCCTGGGGCATCGTGGTGGAGTGTTTGCATCTGGGGTGTCCGCTGACGCCCTGGGAAAACCAGTTACGCCGTGCGGCCGGGCAGGCCGGCTATGACGGCGGCTTTATCGAGCATTACCTGATACCGCTGATCTATCCGGCCGGGCTCACGCCACAGATCCAGCTCTACCTGGGCGCGATCGTCGTATTGGTCAACCTGAGCGTATACGCCTGGCTGATCTGGCGCTGGCGCAATAAGGCTTGATCGCGATTTGCCCTGCCTATTCATAAGTCTGATGAAGGCGCGGGTGCTTTATTGCCTTCGCTACACTGCCAATCATTGCAACCAAACATTGAAGGCAGGGCTGCTATGCAAAACCGCATGATGATCACCGGCGCGGGCTCCGGCCTGGGACGCGAAATTGCCCTGCGTTGGGCTCGTGAGGGCTGGCGACTGGCGCTGGCCGACGTCAACGAGGCCGGCCTGGCGGAAACATTGAAACTGGTGCGTGAGGCTGGCGGTGACGGCTTCACCCGACGCTGCGACGTGCGTGACTACAGCCAGCTGACCGCTCTGGCGCAGGCCTGCGAGGAGCAGTTCGGTGGTATCGACATCATCGTCAATAACGCCGGTGTCGCCTCTGGCGGCTTTTTCAGCGAGCTGTCGCTGGAGGACTGGGACTGGCAGATCTCGATCAACCTGATGGGCGTGGTCAAGGGTTGCAAGGCATTCCTGCCGCTGCTGGAGAAGAGCAAGGGCAAGATCGTCAACATCGCCTCGATGGCGGCGCTGATGCAGGGGCCGGGCATGAGCAACTACAACGTCGCCAAGGCCGGTGTGGTGGCGCTGTCGGAAAGTCTGCTGGTAGAGCTGCGTCAAATGGAGATCGGTGTGCACGCGGTCTGCCCGTCGTTCTTCCAGACCAATCTGCTGGACTCCTTCCGTGGCCCGACTCCGGCGATGAAGGCCCAGGTCGGCAAGCTGCTGGAAAGCTCGCCTATCAGTGCGGCAGATATCGCCACTTACATTCATGACGAGGTGGCCAAGGGCAGCTTCCTGATTCTGCCGCATGAGATGGGCCGCATGGCCTGGGCACTGAAGCAGAAGAATCCGCAGGCGCTGTACGACGAGATGGCCAGCATGGCCGAAAAAATGCGCGGCAAGGTCAAATCGATCAGCTGACCACAGGGTCAGCTATTTTCGCCGGTAGGCTTGCCTGGTGTGACCTCCGGGGTTAGGGTGGCCGCCCGGCCTGCCTGCCGTAATGACTTCGGATACCTCGTGAAACCAGTCCCTCGGGCCCTGCTGCTAGTGGCTCTGGTGCTGGCGGCGATCAATTTGCGCCCCGGCATCACTTCCCTTGCACCGTTGATCGAACGCATCGCTGCAGAGCTGTCGCTGAGTCGCAGCTTCATCAGCCTGACCACGGCCTTGCCGGTGTTGTGCATGGGCCTGCTCGCGCCGCTGGCGCCGCGCCTGGCCATGCGCTGGGGGCTCGAGCGCACCATCGTGCTCTGCCTTGGGCTGATCGGCCTGGCGCTGCTGGCGCGTCTGGCCGCGCACCAGAGTGCGGTGTTGATCGGCAGCGCCATTGCCCTGGGCGCTGCCATCGCGGTCGCCGGACCGTTGTTGTCGGGATTCATCAAGCGTCACTTCGCCAGCCAGATGGGGCGCGTGGTGGGCTGGTATTCACTGGGTATGGCCATTGGTGGGGCTGGTGGCGCAGTGCTCACCGCGCCGGCCACCGCGTTGTTCGGTGACGCCTGGCACCTGGGCCTGGCGGTATGGGCGGCACCTGCGCTGTTCGGGGTCATGCTCTGGCTGTGGCTGCCCAACCAGGCGGGTGCTGCCAACGAGCAGGAAAGCGGTGGCCTGCCCTGGCGGCAGCCGCGCGCGTGGCTGATCAGTTGCTTCTTCGCCATTCAGGCGGGCTTGTTCTATGCCATCGCGACCTGGGCCGTGGCGCGTTATCACGAAGCGGGGCTGAGCATGCTGCGCAGCAACTCGCTGCTCAGTCTGGCCATGCTCATGGGGCTGCCCAGCTCGTTTCTGCTGCCCTGGCTGGCGCAGCGCTACAACGCGCGTTATCCGCTACTGTTGGCTTGCGGTGCGGTCACCTGCGGTTGCCTGGCGATGGTCACCTTTATGCCGCGTTTCGTTCCGGAACTGTGGGCGGTGATCCTGGGTTTTTCGCTGGGCGGCTCCTTCGCCCTGTCGCTGGTGCTACCGCTCTACGAAGCCGGCTCGCCGATGGCTGTCAGCCGCTGGACGGCGATGATGCTGTTCACCGGTTACAGCCTGGGTTGCCTGACGCCCATTCTCACCGGCTTGGCGCGCGACCTGTCCGGCAGCTACCGTCTGCCGTTTGCAGTGCTCACTGCGTTGGCGCTGGTGATGACGCTGGTGGCGTGGTTGCTGGGGTGTAGCAGACGTCAGCCTCGCTGAAGAATTGGCAGCAGTTCCTTTCTTGCCCAGGCGTGCTGTGTTAGAAGGCGTTCTGCTTTTTCAGGAGTGCCGGTGTGGAGTCCGAATCCATCGTCTATGGCTGCATCCGCGACTGGCCCTCGGATGACCCCGAGCAACGTCGCCTGCGCCGTGAAACCAATCATGGCGTGCTGGCCGAATTGCCGGCCGGTGAGCTCTGGCCGTTTCTTGGTCGTGAAATGTTCTCCTTCTGCGATCTACCCGGTGCCGGCTTGTACCAGACCCAGGTGATCCACTTCGGCGCCAGCTATGGCGCGATCGAGTACGAATGGAACCTGTGGATCGAAGCCTTCGAGGCGCTGCTCAAGCGTCTGTACTGGGCCTGCGCGGTGGTGCATCTGGAAACCGAACTCAACGGCATGCATACCTTTCGCTGGGAGTCCGATAGCGGCTTTCATAGTCCGCAGGAAGGTGGGCTACGCGTGCGTTGCGCCTGGGAGCGCGAAGGCGCTTTGCGCGGTTAGGAGGCGAGGATGATCAACTATCTATGGTTTCTGTTGGCGGCCCTGTTCGAGATCGCCGGCTGTTATGCCTTCTGGATGTGGCTGCGGCTTGATCGCAGCGCCTGGTGGATCGCGCCCGGGCTGCTCAGCCTGGCGCTGTTCGCACTGATTCTGACCCGCGTCGAAGCCTCCTTCGCTGGTCGCGCGTATGCCGCCTATGGCGGTGTCTATATCGTCGCTTCGCTGGTGTGGCTGGCCTTGATTGAAAAGACCCGGCCAATGCTCAGCGACTGGTTGGGTGCTGCGCTGTGTCTGGCGGGGGCTTTGATCATCCTGCTGGGACCGCGGCTACATTCCTCCTGATCTGCTTATAAGCATAGGAAGTAAAAAGTTCCGATGTCATCAAATCTTTATATATCGGCAACTGAGCTGAAATAACCCCTCGCCAAGATTCCCCCCAACACGAACGAGCCCATTGCTCGGGTGTTTTCAACACTTAAAGTCCAACAGGGGAATCCTCGATGATCCGTAAGCACTTCGCCGGTTTCGCAGCCAGCGCCCTGGCTCTGGCCGTCTCCGCCCAGGCTTTCGCCGGTACCGTCACCACTGACGGCGCCGATCTCGTGATCAAGACCAAAGGCGGCCTGGAAGTCGCTACCACCGACAAGGCGTTCAGCTTCAAGCTGAGCGGCAAGCTGCAGTGGGACGCTACTCAATTCGATGGTCTGATGGCTGCCGATCAGAACAAGCCGTTCGACGATACCTTCAACACCTTCATCCGTCGCGGTGAGTTCGGCCTCGAAGGCACCGCCTACAGCGATTGGGACTGGGGTCTTCGCCTGAGCTACGACGAAGCCGATGACACCAGTGTCGACCGCGCTTTCATCGCCTACACCGGCCTGGACATCGGTACCTTCACCGTCGGCCGTTTCGGCGTTGACTACGGCCTGGAAAACACCACCAGCTCTTCCTGGATCACCGCCATCGAACGTCCGTTCATGTACGACTTCCTCAATGGTGATGAGGACACTCAGTTCGGCGTCAACTTCAAACACTCCGGTGACAACTACGGCCTGATGGCTCAGGTTGCCACCTACGAAGGTGACAACAACTACAAGAGCGAGGACAACGACGAGCTGTACGGCTATACCCTTCGCGCTCACTGGGCTCCGTACCTCAATGGCACTGACGTCATTCACCTCGCTGCCAACTACCACAACAGCGAGTCCGACGATAACCGTGCTCGCGCTCGCACCCGCATGGGTATCCGTAGCGACAACGACTTCCGCCTGACCTTTGGCGACGTGCGCGTGGCTGACAAGGACGTTGAATGGGTGCTGGAGTCCGGTGCTCAGTTCGGCTCTTTCCGTGCGCAGGCTGAGTACTTCCAGCGTCAGATCAGTGGTGAAACTCTGGCCGGTGCGAAATCCGACGTCGACCTCAGCGGTTACTACGCTCAGGTTTCCTACATGTTCAACGGCGTGCGCCAGTACAAGGCTGCTGACGGTAAGTGGGACAAGCCGGACAACATGAAAGGTTCCTGGGAAGTCTTCGCCCGTTACGAAAGCACCACAATCGATTCCGATGCGGGCGCCATTCCGGGCAACCTGGGTCTGGCCGGTATCGTGGCTGACGACGTGAACGATGAGTTCGAGACCAAGGCCATGGTGGTGGGTGTGAACTACTTCGTTACCCCGTCCGTCCGTACCAGCCTGAACTACGTCGATTACCAGGTGGACAACATCAACACCTCCAACCAGGTCGGTGGCAAGAGCGTGCAGGATGACGGCAAGGCAATCGTAGGTCGCCTGCAGTACGTGTTCTAAGCAATACCTTCATCCGTTGCTCCTGATTGAGCCCCGCCAATGGCGGGGCTTTTTTATCGCCAAGTCCTTTGGAGATGTTTCGATGCGTCAAATCACTTTGATACTGGTTGCGCTCGGCCTGAGTTCGACCGTCCTGGCCCAGGATTACAGTGCAGCCAAGCCCGGTGAGTTGCTTCAGGTGCCGCTGCAAGCGTTGCACCCGACCCAGGCTGCGGTTGGGTATGACCAGATCTACTACAAGCTCGGCCGCTTCGCGCAAGAGCGCAATAAACTGTTCGACGAATATTGCGAGGCCAACGGGCAGGGCGAGAGTGCCAATGTGCCGGGTGACGCCGACCTGCGGAAACCGGAAAGTTTCACCTGCCAGGATAAGGTCGGTGCTCGTAGCAGCGAGATGAAAACCGTGGTCATCGGCCCCGAAGGCAAGTTGTTCCTTACCGATGGTCATCACACTTTCACCGTGCTTATGGAGCATCCCAAGGGCGGTGAAAATCTGAACATGTGGGTGCGGGTGACTGACAACTTCAGTGACAGCGCTGACATGGCCAGCTTCTGGCAACGCATGGCGCAGGCGCGCAAGGTCTGGCTCAAGGACGGCAACGGCCAGGCCATTGATCCTCAACAGATACCGAGCCAGCTCGGTTTGCAGCATCTGGCCAACGACCCCTATCGAGCGCTGGTGTACTTCACTCGCGAGGTGGGTTACGACAAGCCGCGTTCTGGCGAAGTGGCCCCTGAGTTTCTGGAGTTCTATTGGGGCAACTGGCTGCGTTCGGTGATGTCGCTGGATACATATGACCTAAGTGACCGTGGCGATTACCGCGATGCGGTCGAAATTGCTGCGAAGAAGATGGTGGCGCTCGCGCCGGAAGACGAAGTCGGCAACAGTGGATTCAAGGCCCGTGAACTGGGTGGTTATTCGTCGATGGATCGCAAGGAGCTGAACAAAGTAGCCGGTCGCAAGCTGAACTATGCCACCAGCTACAAGAAGGCTCTAGCCGGGGAAAGTTGAAGGCTGTAATTGAAAAGGCCCAGCACTTGGCCGGGCCTTTTTTAGCGGTTACTCAGTTGTTCTTGTAGTTGTCCAGCGCCTTCTGGATCATCTGGCGGGCTTCGGCGGCGTTGCCATAGCCATTGAGTTCGACTTTCTTGCGGCCTTCTGGCAGTTGCTTGTAAACGCGGAAGAAAGCCTCGATGCGCTGGCGCTCGATCAAGGGCAGGTCATCAATATCCTTGATGTTGTCGTAAGTCGGATCGATATCACTGCTGGGCACGCCAATGATTTTCTCGTCCGCTTCACCGCCGTCGATCATCTTCAGATAGCCGATCGGACGGAACTTGATGAGGACGCCTGGATGAAGAGGCTCGCGAGTTAGCACCAGACCGTCCAATGGGTCGTTGTCGCCGCCTAGTGTGCGAGACAGCGAGCCGTAGTTGGCAGGGTAGACAACAGGCATGGACTGGAAGCGATCGACGAAGACCAGACCTTCTTCGTTGATTTCATATTTGATGAAGCTGCCTGCCGGGATTTCCACCGCCATGTGAACGTTGTTCGGTGCGTCTTCTGCCTGACTCGCGTGAAAGGGATGAGTGATCGACTTCTGGGCGAGGGCAGTGCCACTGCCGAGCAACAACGCGACTCCGAGGGCGAGAAGGGACTTTTGCATGGATAACTCCTATACAGAGCTCAAGGTTATAAGGGTTGGCCTCCTCATATTGCGGGTGCATTGTTAGAGATATATTGCAGTCTGGCTTCTGGGACTCAGGTCATGCCCCTCACCATCATCGACTCGCTTCATGCTGTATCCGCGGACGTATGGGACGGACTGCTGGCGCAGCCACAACCCTTTCTGCGTCATGCCTTTCTCAGTGCGCTGGAGGACAGCGGCAGCGTTGGCGGCCGCAGTGGTTGGCAGCCCTCACACCGGCTTTGGTGCGATGAGCACGACAACGTGCAGGCGGCGCTACCGGCTTATCTGAAGCAGCACTCCTACGGCGAATACGTGTTCGATCACGGCTGGGCTGACGCCTGTCGCCGTGCCGGAATCGGTTACTACCCCAAGCTGTTGGGCGCCGTGCCGTTCTCGCCGGTGAGCGGGGCGCGCTTGCTGGGGGATGCCCATGCGGCCGGGCAGTTGCTCGACGCGCTGACGGCCGGTTTGAGCGAGGAAGAGTTGTCGAGCCTGCATATCAACTTCACCAGTCCGGCCTGTGATGCCGTCATGATGCGACGACCGGGGTGGCTGGAGCGCTTGGGTTGCCAGTTCCATTGGCACAATCGGGGTTACCGGGATTTCCAGGACTTTCTCGATGCGCTCAGCTCGCGCAAACGTAAGCAGATGCGCAAGGAACGTGAACAGGTGGCGGGGCAGGGCATCGAGTTCGACAGGCGTCTGGGCCGCGAATTGAGCGAGGCGGACTGGGATTTCGTCTATCACTGCTACGCCAACACCTACCACGTGCGTGGCCAGGCGCCCTATCTGACGCGGGACTTTTTCAGCCTGCTGGCTGAGCGTATGCCCGAGATGATTCGGGTGGTGTTCGCGACGCAGCATGGCCGCGCGCTGGCCATGGCCTTCAGCCTGGTCGATGGCGATACCTTCTATGGCCGCTACTGGGGTTGTCTGGCCGAATTCGATCGGCTGCATTTCGAAACCTGCTTCTATCAGGGCATGGAGCTGGCCATCTCCGAAGGTCTGCAGCGCTTCGATGCCGGGGCGCAGGGCGAGCACAAACTGATCCGAGGCTTCGAGCCGGTTCTCACCCGCTCTTGGCACTATCTCCGTCACCCGGGACTGCATGCTGCCGTTGCCGACTTTCTCGAGCAGGAGCGCTCTGGCGTGCGGGTTTACGCGCAAGAGGCGCGGAGCTATCTGCCTTTTCGCCAGCCTGACAACGGCTGATCGAGCGATCAGGTTATCGGCGAAGGGCCGAAACAGCTGTTTGCCGGAAGTTCCCCAAGTCGGAGATTTCTGTAAAAACTCCAGAGCTTTCAGCAAGAAGCCCGCTCGCTTCTGCCACTAAATTCCGCCCTTCACTTTCGTTACGACCGTTTTTGTCTGCGTCTATTGGTCAGACCAGCATTGCTGGGCTAGACCGATAAGAGAGGTTCATGCAGTCGAACTGTGATGGTAACGCGATTCGGTGGCCGCAGGCGCAAGCCAGGGAGGTCAGGGAAAGTGCCCAGGCACTTGCCGATGCAGTGACGAGGTGGTGGAGGTTTCACTGCACCGGTATCTGCCTTGATCGTGCCCACTCGATATCGGTGTGACGAGGAAGAGACCGGAGCCCCGCATCCGCAAAAGCGGGTGCACTTTGCCAATCAGGGCACGGTGCCCGAGAACAACAAACGAGAGGGGAGCCCCCCAAAATGACAGCTAATACTCCAATGCTCGTCACCTTCGTGGTGTACATCGCAGCCATGGTGCTGATCGGCCTGATCGCCTATCTTCGTACCAAGAACCTTTCCGACTACATCCTCGGTGGCCGTAGCCTCGGTAGCTTCGTTACCGCATTGTCCGCCGGCGCCTCCGACATGAGTGGCTGGCTGCTCATGGGCTTGCCGGGCGCGATCTTCGTCGCCGGCATCTCGGAAAGCTGGATCGCCATCGGTCTGGTGATCGGCGCCTACCTCAACTGGTTGTTCGTCGCCGGCCGTCTGCGCGTGCAGACCGAGCACAACGGCAACGCCCTGACCCTGCCTGACTACTTCACCAATCGCTTCGAAGACAACAGCCGCATCCTGCGCATCTTCTCGGCACTGGTGATCCTGGTGTTCTTCACCATCTACTGCGCTTCTGGCGTGGTGGCCGGTGCTCGCCTGTTCGAAAGCACCTTCGGCATGTCCTACGAGACCGCGCTGTGGGCCGGCGCCGCGGCGACCATCGCCTACACCTTCATCGGTGGCTTCCTGGCAGTGAGCTGGACCGACACCGTGCAGGCCACGCTGATGATCTTCGCGCTGATCCTGACCCCGATCGTGGTGATGATCGCCACCGGTGGCTTCGACCCGGCCATGGTCGCCATCGAGGCGGTCGACGCCACCAACTTCGATATGCTCAAGGGCGTTACCTTCGTTGGTGTGATCTCGCTGATGGCCTGGGGGCTGGGCTACTTCGGCCAGCCGCACATTCTGGCGCGCTTCATGGCCGCCGATTCGGTCAAGTCGATCCCGGCTGCCCGCCGTATCTCCATGACCTGGATGATCCTGACCCTGGCGGGTGCCGTTGCCGTAGGTTTCTTCGGTATCGCCTACTTCGCGGCACACCCAGAAGTGGCGGGCCCGGTCGCCGAGAACCCGGAGCGCGTGTTCATCGAGCTGGCCAAGCTGCTGTTCAACCCCTGGATCGCCGGTATCCTGCTGTCCGCCATCCTGGCTGCGGTGATGAGCACCCTGAGCTGCCAGCTGCTGGTGTGCTCTAGTGCGCTGACCGAAGACTTCTACAAGGCTTTCCTGCGTAAGGACGCCTCGCAGACCGAGCTGGTCTGGGTCGGTCGCGCCATGGTGCTGCTGGTCGCGTTCATCGCCATCGCCCTGGCGGCCAACCCGGAAAACCGCGTACTGGGTCTGGTGTCCTATGCCTGGGCCGGCTTCGGCGCTGCGTTCGGTCCGGTGGTCATTCTGTCTCTGCTGTGGAAGGGCATGACCCGCAATGGCGCCCTGGCTGGCATGCTGGTTGGTGCCGCCACCGTGATCGTGTGGAAAAACTGGATTGGTCTGGGTCTGTACGAGATCATTCCGGGCTTCATCCTCGCTACCCTGGCCATCGTCATCTTCAGCCGTATCGGTCAGGCTCCGAGCCAGTCGATGCTGAGCCGCTTCGACAAGGCCGAGAGCGAATACAAGTCGGCATAACCGTGCCTGCCTGACCCAAAGGCGATGACTGCTTGGCAGTCATCGCCTTTTTCGTTGTTGGAGCCCTAAGATATGCCCACCCTTTTTCGACGGATGCTTCCATGACCAGCAACGACCCGCTCCACGGCCTGACCCTGCAGGCGATTCTCACCGCTCTGGTGGAGCGCATCGGCTGGGAGGGGTTGGCCCGTCAGGTCGATGTTCGCTGTTTCAAGCACGAGCCGAGCATCAAATCGAGCCTGACCTTTCTGCGCAAGACGCCCTGGGCGCGGGCCAAGGTCGAGGAACTCTATCTGCAGCAGTTCAAGTCCTGAGGTCGTTCACCCCCATCAGTTGAGTTCGAGCCCCAGCGCCTGCAACGCCTGCCGATAGCTGTTGCCCGCCATGCGCAGGCCGTTGTTGTGGTTAGCTCCGTCGATCAGCAGCAATTGCTTGGGTTCGTTGGCGGCGGCGAACAGCGCCTCGCTGAAGCGTGACGGCACGTAGCGGTCGTCGCGCCCGTGGGCGATCAATACAGGGATACCCACCTCACCGATCTTGCCCAGCGAATCGAACTCCTGCGACAGCAGCCAGCGCACCGGTAACGAGGTATTGGTCACCGCGGCCGCCACATCACCCAGGTTGGTGAAGCTGGACTCGACGATCAGACCGGCGGCCTGCGCTGCTTCATCTTCGCCCGCCAGCTCGTGCGCCAGGTTGACCGCCACGGCGCCGCCCAGGGAATGACCGTAGATGAAGCGCTTGTCCGCCTCTGGCTGCAGGCGCACCAGATGCTGCCAGGCGATCAGGGCGTCCTGATAGACGCTGCGCTCGGAGGGCAGGGCGCCACGGCTTTCGCCAAAGCCGCGGTAGTCCACCGCCAGTACCGAGAAGCCCATGGCATGCAGTTGTTCGATGCGAAACAGCTGGCCTGTCAGGTTCCAGCGTGAGCCGTGCAGGTAGAGCAGTGCCGGGGCATCCTTGCGCGCGGCTGGCCACCACCAGGCATGCAGGCTTTCATCGGCCGTCAGGTCCGGTGACTGCAGTTGCACGTCCTCGATGCCTGCGGGCAGGCCGCTGAACCAGCGGGCAGTGCCGGGTTCGATGCGAAACACCAGCTCGCGCTCGGTCTGCTCCAGTTTGGCGCAGCCAATCGGTAGCAGCACCAGCAGGCAGGCCATCACAATCAGGCTCAGGCGACGGCGGCGGAGCAGGGCAAACCAGGATGAGGGCATTGGCGATACTCATGAACGGCAACGGATGATGCTGCCATGGACTGCATATCCGGTGCCGGGTTTCGCCAGTCACTGGTCGCCGTGGTTACCGCGTGTTACCGCCAACTGATCTGCGGCGCGCTCTGAGGCGCTTGGCAAAGGGTGACGCTACCGGGTTCCAGGTAGGGCGTAAGTATCGGCGCCATGCCCTTGAGCACCTGTACCGGCAGGGCCGAGGTGAAGGTGAAGCGTTCTGCCTCGCGTCCTGGTACGAATGCGGTCAGTGTGCCGTAGTGACGCGGGCCGAGGAAGAACACGAAGGTGGCCGTGCGGTTCATCGCCCGTGAACTGATCACCCGTCCGCCTGCACCGACGCTTTCCATGCGGTTGTCGCCGGTACCGGTCTTGCCGCCCAGGGTCAGATCACGCCCGTCCTGCAGCTGGAAGGTGCCCTGCAA
Organism: Pseudomonas sp. GW6; assembly: GCA_048065775.1. Taxonomy (GTDB): domain Bacteria; phylum Pseudomonadota; class Gammaproteobacteria; order Pseudomonadales; family Pseudomonadaceae; genus Aquipseudomonas. The sequence continues at coordinate 65,946 of JBLUOL010000003.1, read as the reverse complement.
GCGCCTTGCGGTACCGCCTTCGACCACTTGGGAAAGTGCATTGCGCAGTGCGGCCGCAACTTCCGAGGGCATTACCCGCTTGGCGCCGCGGGTATTGCGCTCGACCCGTGTCTCGTAGGGCGTATCGGCGGCGAAGTGCAGTTCGTCGATGCGCAGTACCGGCTGGCGAATGCCGTCGTTCTGGATGATGCCCATCAGCTCGGCCAGCGCTGCCGGCCGGTCACCGGAACTGCCCAGGGCAGTGGCCAGGGAGGGCACCAGGTGCTGGAAGGGATAGCCGAGGTTCTTCCAGCGTCGGTGAATGTCGGAGAAGGCCTCCACCTCCAGCATGATGCGGATGCGGCTGTCGCGGGCACTCTTGTGCCGGGTGCGCAGCAGCCAGCCATAGACTTCCTGGCGCTCGTCGACGCTGGCTGCCACGGCGTCGCTGAAGGTGGCCTGCGGGTTGTCGATCAGATAGCCCAGCAACCACAGTTCCAGCGGATGCACGCGAGCGATATAGCCCTGATCCGGCAGGCTGTAGGCGCCAGGGCCGTAGTCCTTGTACAGACGCGCGATGCGTTGATCGGTGAGTTTTTCCTGTGGCAGTTGCGTCCGCAGAAAAGCGGCGAAGGTTTCTTCATCGGCCTGCGGCAGCAGGTAGCGGTGCACGGCGCCCAGGCGCACAGAGGTCTGGCGCAAGCCGCTGATGAAGGTCTCCAGGCGCTGCTGCTGCGGCTGGCCCTGGTACTTGCGCCAGAAGCGCAGCAGGAAGGTGCGCCCCTCCTGGTCAGCGAAGCGTTGCAGATATTCCTGGCGGCGTGGGTCCTTGTCGTCCTTGAGCAGTTCGGCGCTGTTCTGATAGGTGCTGTAGCGCACCAAGTCGCGCATCAGGCGGACGAAGGGCAGGTTGATCGACTCGCGCAGGGATTCACGCAGGGTCGGGTTGCGGCCGTTGTCCTCGCGGCGGAAGTTACCGAAGGTATGCAGGCCGCCGCCGGTAAAGAAGCGTTCGTGCGGGCTGGCCGAATAGCGTCGTTCCAGCGCAGCTTCCAGCATGCTGGCCAGATCGGCGCCGGGGTTGGCCAGCAGATAGGCGACTGCCCAGCGGCTGAGGTAGTCCTGCTCGGCGATATCGACGTTACGCAGCTCGGCCGCGTTCTTGTTGGCGTGGCGCTGATGCAGCTCGGCGATGATCTCCAGATAAGTCGCCAGCACCCGTAGCTTGGCGGTGGAGCCCAGTTCCAGCTTGCTGCCTTCGTTGATGTCGAAAGGCTGGTCGGTGCTGTCGGTCTGCACGCGTACCCGACTACCGGTGGCCGTGCGCTCGAACAGGGTGAAGCTGTAGCGCACCTCGGCGGTCTTTTCCGGGGACAGCAGGCGCTCGCCGAACAGGCCGATCTTGCCGGCGAATTCCGGGTCGGCCAGGCGTTGCAGGTAGAGGCTGGTCTCCTGCTGCAGATCGCGTTGCAGGGTGCTGCGTGCGGCCAGATCGAGGCGGTCCAGATCATACAGGGGCATGCCCAGCAGGTTGGACAGGCGTGAACGGGCGACGCTGATGCCCTTGTCGTTTTCCACCGGCCGTAGATTGGGCTCCTGTTGCCAGTCGCGGTATTGCAGCTTCTGCGTCAGCGCCGCGTCACGCAGCTCTGCGTCGATCAACCCTCCTGCCGCCAGCAGGCGGATATGACTCTCCGTCAGTGCTTCCATCTCCTTGCGCCCTTGTGCCAGATAGTAGGAGGGACGGCGTTGGGCGATCATCAGTGACAGCATCTGGCGCAGAGCCAGGCCACGCTCAGCCATGCTGGCGTCGGGCGTGCGGGTTGGGTCGAGCAGCGCATTGCTGCGCTCGAAATCCGCGCCGTACCAGATGCGCAGGCCGTCAGCCAGGCCATGGACCTCGCCATGTCCCGGGGCGGCTGACAGCGGTACGCTGTTGAGGTAGTCGCGCACGATGGTCTGGCGTGCTTCCAGGGTCTGCGGTCCCTGCTGGTAGGCACGCACGCTGGCGGAGATCATCTGCCGCAGCTTTTCTTTCGCCGACAGCGTCAGGCCATCGGGAGAGTGCCGGTATTTCTCCAGCTGGGTCGCCAGGGTGCTGCCACCGGCGGACTGATCTTGCACATCGAGCAGCTTGCCGATCTGCGACAGCGCGGCCATGGTGAATCGTGGCCAGTCTACCGCGGGGTTGGCCAGTGGCTGATCGCTATCCAGCAGGTGACGGTTCTCGATGAACAGCAGGCTGCTGACTACCAGCGGCGGAATGCTGGCGAAATCGGCATAACCCTGTTGTGGATAGCGGAACTCATAGAAGGGCGTGCCACGGCAATCGCTGATGCTGAGGCCGGTTTGGCTTTTCTCGATGAAGGGCGGGAACAGGCCGCGACGGCTGTAGGCCATCAGTGCCGGAGAGAAGCGGGCCTGCTCGCTGATCAGGAAGTCGCGTTGCTGCAGGCGCTCCAGCATCAGTGGCAGGTAGGCGTAACCCTGACGTTTGTCGAAGGGGCCGTCAGCCGGGTAGAGAATATCCGGGCTGGGCCCAGGCTCGACGCGGTAAGTGAGGGTAGCGGCATAGCGGCTCAATTCGCGGGCCTGGAAGTGCGCGCTGCGCAGTTCGAAAAACAGCAGCGCGGTTGCAGTTGCCACCGCTGATGCCAGTAGCAGGTAAAGCACCAGGCGCCAGCGGCGTGGCCGCGGGGCTGGCTTGTCGTCGACCGCCGGCAAGACGTTCGACGCAAGTTCGCGGTGCTGAGGATCCGATTGCCATAACGCGCCCATAGTCCACCGGCTTGGCCTATCTGCTCCACGGAAAACACGAGACGGCCGCTGGCGCCTCGTCTGCTTATTATCAGCTTAGCTGCTGTGAACGGGGCTGGCTGGCGCTTTTGACGCAAAGCGTGTCGGGCTGGCTCATTGGCGCTAGACTCGCTGCAACGCACAAATGCAGGGAATCAGCATGCAGCGCGACCACCGAGAACAGCTTCAGCAAAGCTGGCAGGCCAATGCCGACGCCTGGGCTGCTGCGGTGCGTGAGCAGCGCATCGAAAGTCGGCGCCTGGTCACCGATGCCGCGATCATCCAGGCCGTCTTGGCGCTGCAACCCAAGCGGGTCCTGGACATCGGCTGCGGCGAGGGCTGGCTGTGTCGGGGCCTGGCCGAGCACGGTATCGAACCGGTCGGGGTGGATGCCTCCGCGCCGCTGATCGAGGCGGCTCGCGCCGCGTGCGACGGGCGCAGTCAGTATCGGGTCTGTGGCTATGCCGAGCTAGAGGAGCATGCCGAGCAACTCGGGCGTTTCGAGGTGCTGGTCTGCAACTTCGCCCTGCTTGAAGAACCTTTGCAGCCGATTCTGCGCAGCCTACACGGCTTGCTGGCACCTGGGGGCAGTCTGCTGATCCAGACCCTGCATCCCTGGCGGGCCAGTCATGGCGAGCCTTATCAGGACGGTTGGCGGGTCGAGGATTTCGTCGGTTTCGGCGAGGGTTTCCAGGCACCGATGCCCTGGTTCTTCCGCACCCTGCAATCCTGGCTGACGCTCATCGGTGAAACCGGCTGGCGCCTGGAGTGGCTGCAGGAGCCGCTGCATCCCGAGAGTGTTCAGCCGGTGTCCCTGCTGCTGTTGCTCAAGCCGCTCTGATCATGCAACTGCTGCTCAATCTCGACGTTCCCGATCTGGCGGCGGCGGTTGAGTTCTACCAGCAAGCGCTCGGGTTCAGTGTCGGGCGTGTGCTGTTCGACGGTACGGTTGTCGAGATGCTCGGCGCGGCTATACCGCTCTATCTGCTGCACAAGGCTGCGGCCACTCGACCCTGCCCCGAGGCGGGCGTGCAACGTGATTACCGCCGCCACTGGATGCCGCTGCATCTGGATATGGTCGTCGATGATTTGGATGCTGCATTGGAGCGGGCAGTCGCTGCCGGCGCTCGGCAGGAAGGTGACATCCACGAATATGACTGGGGACGCCTGGTAACGCTGAGCGATCCCTTTGGCCACGGGCTGTGCTTCGTGCAGTGGCTCGGAGAGGGGTACGACCTGGTCACCACCCACACGGGAGAAATCGATGCGCAGAATTGAATTGGCCGGCGTGCAGGTACCGGTGATAGGCCAGGGAACCTGGCGCATGGGGGAAGATGATCGCCAACGCTCGCGTGAGGTTGCGGCGCTGCGTGAGGGGCTGGATCTGGGCCTGAGTCTGATCGATACCGCCGAGATGTACGGCGAGGGTGGTGCAGAACTGGTGGTGGGCGAGGCCATCGCCGGGCGCCGCGACGAGGTGTTTCTGGTCAGCAAGGTGTATCCGCACAACGCCAGTCGGGATGGCGTTCAGGCGGCCTGTGAGCGCAGTCTGAAGAGACTGGGTTGCGAGCGTATCGATCTCTACTTGCTGCATTGGCGCGGGCGCTATCCGCTGGAGGAGACCGTCGAAGGCTTCGAGCGGCTGCGCGAGCAGGGCAAGATTGGCGCCTGGGGCGTCTCCAACTTCGATCTGGGCGATCTACTCGAACTGGATCAGCCGGCTTGCCGGACCAATCAGGTGTTGTACAACCTGCAGGCACGAGGCATCGAGTATGACCTGCTGCCCTGGCATCAGCGCGCCGGTATGCCGCTGATGGCCTACTGTCCACTTAGCCAGGCTGGTGCGCTGCTGCACGAGCCGGCATTGCTCGAGGTGGCCCAACGTCATGGGGTCAAGCCGGCTCAGGTCGCACTTGCTTGGGTGCTCAGGCAGGAGGGTGTGATTGCCATCCCCAAGGCCGTGAGCAGCGCGCATCTGCGCGATAACGCTGCGGCAACTTCCATTGCCTTGAGTGCGGATGATCTGGCTTTGCTGGACACGGCCTTTGCTCCGCCGCAGAACAAGCGGCCGCTGGAGATGGTTTAGCCTGCATTGCCCGGCTTAGGGTGGGTGCGACACGTGCAACCGGCTGCGCCGGACCTCCGATACCGCGCCATATCGGTACCGCGAGAAAACGGCAAATAAGGTCAGTTGGCCGGATCGGCAGCCAGGCGTCCGGCATCCTTGAGCAGTGCCTTGAGGAAGGCATCCTGCAGTTCGGGATCGTTGCGGGTCAGCTCGATCAGGCTCTGCTCCAGCTCGCTTGCCTCTTCTTCCAGACCTAGATCGGAAAGGCGTTTGACCCGGTGTACCCACTGGTCAACATCGCCACCTTCGAGGTCGTCGAAGATCAGGTCATGCGCTTCACGCAGCTTGCCGCGTAGGGTATGGCTGACCATGAGGGTCGTTTCCGCACGCGCGACATCGTCGCCCAGGCGATCTTCGACGCTCAGTTGCAGCATGTTCAGACGCGCGATGTCCTGTTCGCTGAACGGGCTGTCGAGCAGGTTGAGGCGCAGCACACCGCTGCTGTCAGTGAGCAGTTCGAATTGCTGGTCGCCAGCCTTGACCTGCACCGGGCGCTCGGACCAGGGCAGATTGGTGTACTCCATGCGACGGTCGCGCTGCAGCTCCTCGATACTGGCCAGGTTCTGCTCGGCGCGGCCGTTCGACTCGACGTTCATGAAGGGGTTCAGGCCGGCCATACCGTAACTGATCCAGTCGCGGGTAGCGGTTTCCGGCAGGCTGCCGAGCAGCACGACGTTGAGTATGTTGGCGCCCACGCCGGCAACCACCGCTACCGCGCCCATCGGTACTTCATAGATCTCGCGCCAGGGCTGGTAGGGGGTGTAGCGGTCGTAGCGACGAGTCACCTCGAAAGCGGTGACCTCGTAGCTTTTCTGGTCATGCACGCGCACGCGGCGTTGCGGTAACTCCAGCACCTTGGGTTCGCCAGCATCGATCTGCAGCTGGTGATCCAGCAGTTTGCGTTCGATGCGTTCCTCATGCTCGCTGCGTTGCGGCAGCTGATTGGCGCAGCCGCTGATCAAGAGGGCGCCGCACAAGGCGGCGCCGGCCAGGCGAAGGTTGTTGCTTGTGTGCATGATTTCTCGGTAGGGCGCGGTCAGCGGCTGATACGGGCTTGCAGGAAGGGCAGGATCTCGGCCAACGGCACAGCCTGGGCTTCGGTCTCGGCGCGGCTCTTGTACTCGAGGTTACCCTCGGCCAGGCCGCGGTCGCTGACCACCACGCGGTGCGGAATGCCGATCAGCTCCATGTCAGCGAACTTGATGCCGGGGCTGGTTTTCTTGTCACGATCATCCAGCAGTACTTCGTAACCTGCGGCGGTCAGCTCGGCATACAGCTTGTCGGTGGCCTCGCGCACCTGCTCGGTTTCGTAGCGTAGCGGTACCAGGGCGATCTGGAACGGTGCCAGGGCGTCGTTCCAGCGGATGCCGCGCTCGTCGAAGTTCTGCTCGATGGCCGCAGCCACCACGCGCGATACGCCGATGCCGTAGCAGCCCATGGTCAGGGTGACCGGCTTGCCGTTCTCACCGAGCACCTGGCAGTTCATCGCCTCGCTGTACTTGGTGCCGAGCTGGAAGATGTGGCCGACTTCGATGCCGCGTTTGATTTCCAGGGTGCCCTGGCCATCCGGACTGGGGTCGCCGGCGACGACATTGCGCAGGTCGGCAACCTCTGGCAGCGGCAGGTCGCGCTCCCAGTTGACGCCGAAATAGTGTTTGTCCTCGATGTTGGCACCGGCAGCGAAATCGCTCATCAGCGCCACGCTGCGGTCGATGATGCAGGGGATCGGCAGGTTGACCGGGCCCAGTGAGCCGGGGCCTGCGCCGATGGCAGCGCGAATCTCGGCTTCATTGGCCATCTGCAGCGGGCTGGCAACCAGCTCCAGGTTAGCAGCCTTGATCTCGTTCAGCTCGTGGTCGCCACGGACGATCAGGGCGATCAGCTTGCCTTCCTCGGCAGCGTGCACCACCAGGGTCTTGATGGTCTTCTCGATGGCCAGGCCGAAACCCTGCACCAGTGCGTCGATGGTCTTGGTGTCGGGCGTATCGACCAGGCGCATCGCTTCGGTCGCTGCAAGGCGCTCTTTCTCGCGAGGAATGGCTTCGGCCTTCTCGATATTGGCGGCGTAGTCGGAGACATTGCTGAAGGCGATATCGTCTTCACCGGAATCGGCCAGCACGTGGAATTCGTGCGAGCCGGTGCCGCCGATGGAGCCGGTATCGGCCTGCACCGGGCGGAAGTTCAGGCCCAGGCGACTGAACACGTTGCAGTAGGCCTGGTGCATGCGGTCATAGGTTTCCTGCAGGGACGCCTGGTCGGCATGGAAGGAATAGGCGTCCTTCATGATGAACTCGCGGCCACGCATCAAACCGAAGCGCGGACGGATCTCGTCACGGAACTTGGTCTGGATCTGATACATGTTGATCGGTAGCTGCTTGTAGCTGTTCAGCTCGTTGCGGGCCAGATCGGTGATCACTTCTTCATGAGTCGGGCCGACGCAGAATTCGCGATCATGACGGTCCTTGACCCGCAGCAGCTCGGGGCCGTATTGCACCCAGCGACCGGACTCCTGCCACAGCTCGGCCGGCTGAATGGCTGGCATCAGCACTTCCAGTGCTCCTGCGGCATTCATTTCTTCGCGCACCACGGTCTCGACCTTGCGCAGCACGCGCAGGCCCATCGGCAGCCAGGTGTACAGGCCGGAGGCCAGCTTGCGGATCATGCCGGCACGCAGCATCAGCTGGTGGCTGATCACCACGGCATCGGAAGGGGTTTCTTTCAGGGTCGAGAGCAGGAACTGACTGGTACGCATGTTTGGCCGTTCTGTCGGTTGCTAGGGCTTGGAATAGGCCGGCATTGTACGGTGCCTATACAGTGGCGTACAGGACGGGTGCAGGCGCAAAAGTGCTACTGCACGTGCCGGGAGGATTAAAGAGTGGGATTGACTGCGCTTGAGGTTCAGAGCCTGATTCGAGCTGGGCTACCGATGGCCGAGGATATCGATCTGCGGATCGACCGCCTCGATGAAGAAGGTGTGTTGGCGCGTGTGCCTTTTCACGCCAAATTGGTGCGTCCGGGCGGCACCCTCTCTGGCCCGACCATCATGGCGCTGGGGGATGCGGCGATGTATGCCGTGGTGTTGGGGCGTCTCGGCCGGGTGGAAATGGCAGTGACGTCCAATCTCAATATCAACTTTCTGGTCAAACCCAAGCCGGTGGACTTGTTGGCCGAGGCGCACATATTACGCTTGAGTCGGCGTCAGGCAGTTTGTGAGGTTTCGTTATATTCGGCTGGGAATGAGAATGAATTGGTGGCGCATGTGACGGGGACTTATGCTTTGCCCCTTTAGAGCACTGAGCCAGAAATAGAGAAACCCGGCCAAGGCCGGGTTTCTTTTATACCGCTATCGAGTAGCGCTGAAGTTACAGAACGCTCAGCGGGTATTCGACGATCAGGCGCAGGTCGTTGTTGTCTGAACCGTTTACCGAGTTGTACGCACTGTTGGCACGCCAGATGGCGCTACGAAGGCGGAACGACAGGTCTTTGGCGGCACCATCCTGAACGACGTATTTGGTTTCGAAGTTGAACTCGTGTTCTTTACCTTCCTCAGCGAAACCTGCAACGTCGATATTGTCGCCATAGATGTAGCGAGTCATGAAGCTCAGACCCGGTACGCCATACTCGGCCATGTTCAGGTCGTAGCGAGCCTGCCAGGAGCGTTCGTCCTTGCCATTGAAGTCGGAGTATTGCACGGAGTTGGCCAGCCAGACGGTACCGCCGCCGTCTACACCGTATTCATAGCCACGATCACCGCTCGAGCGTTGGTGGGCCAGGGTGAAAGTGTGAGCGCCCAGCGAGTAGGCAACTGCAAGACTCCAGATGGTGTTGTCTTCGTCACTAACAGTATTGGTGTAGGTCTTGTCGTAGTCGGTCTTGTAGACGTTGAAATCGAAGTTCAGAGCCTGCTCTTCGGCCAGCGACAGGTTGTAGTTGACGTTGCCGTAGTACTTCTTCCAGTAGTCTTCTACATCGGAGGCGTGGAATGCTGCACTCAGGTCATCGGTGAACGAGTAGGAAGCACCCACGATATTGGCGTACTTCAGGCCAGCTTCACCTTTGCCGTTGATGTCATCACGGCTGGTGCCAGTTTGGCTGCTCATGGCGGTGAAGCGACCGGCGCTCAGTTCCAGACCTTCGATTTCGTTACTTACCAAGTAAGTACCGGTGGTGACCTCTGGCAGGATGCGGCTATCGTCGGTGGAGAACACCGGGCTGGCGGTGAACTGACTGCCATACTTCAGAACAGTGTCGGAAATACGGAGCTTGACAGCGCCACCAACTTCGGTCTGAGTGTCGTCGCCACGACCGTCATCGGTCTGTGCGAACTGACCTGTGCCGTAGCGGCCACGACCGCTGTCGAGCTTGATGCTGCTCAGGGAGTGCGCGTCAAAGCCGACACCAACGGTACCTTGGGTGAAGCCGGATTCGTACAGCAGGCGGATACCCAGGCCAGTTTCTTCACGGTAGCCAGCCGGGTTGGCGGAGGTGCTTGCGCCGTTCGAGGCACCATTCTTGAAATCGCGGTTCATGTACAGAACGCGATTGAAGATATTGAAACTGCTGTCTTCGATAAAGCCGTTGGACTCGGACTGGCTGGAAGCCACTGCCATTTGGCTGGTGCCCGCGGCTACTGCCAGGGCGATTACGCTCCACTTCATCACTTGCATCGTGATTGCTCCTTTGGTTTAGAAGAGTTGCGCTGCCCACTGTTTTGTTATATGGGCGGCTCTTTCTTTTTGTGTCGGCGGTAACTTATAGCACGCAGCCAATATTGGCGATAGTTGCAGTCTATTCATTACGACCTCGTTCATGCTGGTGTCGCATCGCATTAGGAGGAATGTCGCAAATCTGTAGCTCTGTCCTTGCGTTTCGTTATGCCAACGCTTTCGCGGCTCTGAGGTGCCTGGGGCCACTGTTATTGATCGACTGCACGGCTCGCCGAGCATTGCTTTCACAGATAGCAAAAGTCGTGCTCAAAACCTGGATGCACCGCTAAAACCTTGATTTTCTGGCATGCGGTGCGTCGAGTAGCGACGCTGATGCCGCGTGCGGCGCGGGTTTGCCTGAGCGAGGTAAGTTCTTCGTGTCTGGCCAGCGGCAGGCGATATCGCCTGCGTTCATATCGCTGCTCCGGTAACGCTTGGCACTGTCTATTACGGGAAGAAACAAAATGGTGCACGTCTGCGGTGCGTGTGCGTCCTGGCTGCCTTGCGTTGGTGCGTAGCCGCCGGATGAAGTCTCGACTGAGCCAGCGTATGCTGCGCGCCATCGTTTGGCCCTTGCTGGGGGCTACGCTTGATTGATCCCTTTATAAGGAGGAGAGCCGTCATGTTCGCTCTGGATTCGCGTCTGCAGCAGGACTGCCTGCTGGTCGGGGATTTTCCCCTGTGTCGTTTGCTGCTGATGAATGACTCCAATTACCCCTGGTTCATCCTCGTGCCTCGGCGTGAGGAGGTCAGCGAGTTGTTCCAGCTCGACGCTGACGATCAGCGTCAACTGTGGCAGGAGACCACGCTGCTGGCCGAGATCCTCAAGGACACTTTTGCCGCCGACAAGATGAACGTGGCCACGCTCGGCAATGTCGTCAGTCAGCTGCATATGCATGTGATCGTGCGCCGACGTGACGATGTCGCCTGGCCCGCACCGGTCTGGGGGCGGCATCCGGCGCAGCCTTACGCACGGCAGCAGGTGGGACAGGTCATCGACAAGCTGCGCCTGGTGCTGACCGAGAATTTTCAGTTTGCCGGAGAGCCAGCATGAGCCTCGAGTCGCGGATCATGGAGCTGGAAAGCCGCCTGGCTTTTCAGGATGACACCATTCAGGCGCTCAGCGATGAGCTGGTCGAGCAGAACAGGCGCATCGAGCGGATGCAGTTGCAATTGACGGTTCTGGCGCGGCGCCAGGAGGAGTTGAGCGGTCAGGCGGGTATTGCCGAAGACGAAGCGCCGCCACCTCATTACTGATATGAAAAAGCCCGGTTTCCCGGGCTTTTCTTTACGTGCTGCTCAGCGACGTGAAGGGGCTGCTGCGATCACGTCTTCCGCCTGCAGGCCTTTGTCACGCTGCATGACCGAGAACTCCACGCGTTGGCCTTCGATCAGTACGCGGTGGCCTTCGCCGCGAATGGCGCGAAAGTGCACGAAGATATCGTCACCCGAGTCGCGGGAAATGAAGCCGAACCCCTTGGACGTATTGAACCACTTGACCGTACCAGTCTCGCGATCATCTGGAGCCACGCTGGTGCTGGCACTGGCTTGTTGCACGGGTGGGCGTCGGTCTGCGCTGCGCGGCTGCGTGCCCAGCTGTGCTGCAAGGCTCAGCGCCACGGCAACGACCAAGGCCAGAAGTGGTAACCAGATGGCGGGTTGGCTACCGATGCTGGGCAGCGGGGCAAGCAGGATCAAGCTCTGTACCACGGCAGCCAGTATCAATAGAGCCGATGACAGCCCCTGCAGTTGTTGGCGCGCGGCGTGAACGTTCTGTTGTTGCGCTGCGGCAAGCAGGTTGAACAGGCCGATCAGGGCCAGATAAATGGCATCCGGGGTGGTCAGGAACGAAGTGGAAAAACCGGGTACGGCAGACAGCAGCAGGGCGGCAAACCCTGTCACGAGATGGGCAATCTTCAACATCTTCGATGAACTCACTGATTGAATGATGACTCAAGGTGTTGCGGAGAGAGCGCGCTTCAAGGGTTGCCAGTCGAACGGCAACGACGCGCGCCGGTATACAAGGTTGGCGACACCGCAGAATGGTAATGCGGCGTGCGAGACTATTTAACAGCAAAGGCGGGGGCTTCTCAAATCAAGCGCTTAGCATCGTTTCGCTGGTAATCGGATGGACCTGATTGCGTCCGGCGCGTTTGGCTTGATAAAGCGCGTCATCGGCCCGCGTGAGCAGCGATTCGAATGTGTCGCCTTCTTCGGCCATGGCGCAGCCGAAGGACGCGGTAATGCTGTCCAGAATCTGGTCCGTGCGCCTTACCTTGACCCTCAGTGACTGGATCTTGTGGCGCAGTTGTTCGGCGAAATCGAGGACTCCGTTGAGGTTGGCGCAGTTACGCAGTACCACACAGAACTCTTCGCCGCCGTAGCGCGCAGCAAAGGCCTCCGGTGGCAGCAGGTCACGCAATAGTTGCCCGACGTGTTGCAGTACGCGGTCACCCAGTGGATGGCCGTATTGGTCGTTGAACTGCTTGAAGTAGTCGATATCCAGAATCACCAGCGCCAGGCCCTGTTGTGACTCGTTCAGGGCGCGCTCCAGCAAACGGGTAAAGGCATGGCGGTTGAATACGCGGGTCAGGCTGTCGAGCGTTGCTGCCAGATGTGCGCGCTCCAGCTGGCTGCGCAGGTGCGTGATCTCTTGCTGCGCGGCGCGTAGGCGGTAAAGGAATTTTTCCTGCTGATCCTGCATCAGCTGGGTGCTTTCCTGCAGATCGCTGAGCACGCTGGGTAGATCGTCGACGATGGGTTCCTGCAGTGCGCTGAGACCCTGGCTCAGGCTCTGCTGGTAGTACTGGCCGCCAATCACGCTGCGTGAGACGTCGCCTTCGATATCATCGACCAGCTCGATTACCTGCTGCTGGCCGGCGCGAGCTTCTTCCAGCTCGCCGCGGATGATGTAATCGCGAAACAGCCGGCTGGCGGTTTCCAGCGGGAACGCGTCGAAGTCCTCGACCACCTTGTCCAGGCGGCGGTTGAGCTCTGGTTCGCTGCCTCTGCTGTAGGTGTACCACAGTGCATAGTGCACCGGGTTTGGCGGGATATCGTGACGCATCATCAGTGGCACGGCTTGCTTCAGGAGCTCGGCCGCCTCGCGGGTTTCTTCCGGATATAGGTCGATGATGCTGGGCGGTTTGGCTGGCTGACTCATGGGTGTCGGAAACTCAATGGCGAATGGCCAGAGCATAGATCAGGGCAAGGCTGCATGCCTAATGAAAAGGCCCGGATCACCGGGCCTCTGAGCATCTCAAACAGCGAGCAGGCTACGCAGCATCCAGGCGGTTTTCTCGTGCACCTGCATGCGTTGGGTCAGCAGATCGGCAGTCGGCTCGTCGCTGACCTTGTCCAGCAGTGGGAAAATGCCGCGCGCAGTGCGTACGACGGCCTCTTGGCCTTGCACCAGTAGCTTGATCATTTCGTCGGCGCTGGGTACGCCTTCCTCTTCCTTGATCGAGGACAGGCGGGCGTAGGCGGCGTAGGTGCCTGGCGCCGGGAAGCCCAGTGCACGGATTCGTTCGGCGATTGCATCAACCGCCAGCGCCAGCTCGGTGTACTGGCCTTCGAACATCAGGTGCAGGGTGTTGAACATCGGACCGGTGACATTCCAGTGGAAGTTATGGGTCTTCAGGTACAGGGTGTAGGTGTCGGCCAGAAGGCGCGAGAGGCCTTCGGCGATGGCGGCGCGATCCTGTTCGGCGATTCCGATATTGATTTCCATGGTTTTTCTCCTTTCAGGTGAGCCCAGGGTGTCTATCCCGCAGTGTTGGTGAGAGCCTAACACGCAGGGCGTCGGGATGATCTTGGCTTATATCAATGAAAGCGATGTTTAGAGGCTATTGATAGCGGACGGTTCATTTGCGGCCAATAAATCCCGGCCCTGGCGCGACGTCAGTCCTATGCGTGGTGCGATGCCCGCTCAGCCGTGCGCCAGTCCCGGCTTCTGCTGCAGGGTGCGATTGAATACCTCCACCCAATGGGCGCTGAATTGCTGCCCGGCAAGGTTGTTGATTTCAAGGATGGCGCGTAGCAATGGGCGTTTGCTCAATGTCTGGTACGCGCGTTCATGGGTTCTTGCGTCAAAGGTGTCGACGATATGCAGGATCAGTGCGCCAGGGGCTATCTCCCTTTCTCGCAGGCCTTTGGGGTAGCCAGAACCATCGGCATGTTCCTGGTGCTGCATGATGATCTCCATCGCCGCCGACCAGTCAGGCATGCGTTTGAGCAGATCGCTGGCCAGGCGCGGGTGGCCTTGCATCATGCGGCGTTCTTCGCGGCTGAAATGGCTTTGCTTGTGCAGAAGCTCCAGCGGCAGGAAGGCCATGCCGAGGTCATGCAGGCAGACTGCGGCCGCCAGTTGCTCTGGCTGTTCCGCGTAGCCGCCCGCTGCATTGATGCTCAGTGCCAGTTCCAGCAGGCGCAGGTTGCGGCCTCGCCAGTAGGGGGAGCGCTGTTCGGCGGCCTCGGTCAGCGCGCAGAAGAACTGCAGGTCGGGTTGGACCATGATCGCGTGGCGTGTCAGCAGCGCTTCGGTGCGGCTTGGTTGCGCTTCTTCGTTGAGTGGCAGGCGAGTGCTGGGGTCCATCTGCTGCAGCAGCTCGAGTCGTACCTTGGTCTGTTGCTCTTTCGGCGTCATGGCCAGCGCCTGCAGCGCGCTGCACAGCTGGCTGACCTGTGTGCTGTCGGGGGCTGGTTCGGCGCCGTCCAGCGCCTGGGCGACCTGGGCGCGCAGATGGTCGAGGCTGAGCAGTAGTATGTCTCCGAGCAGGCTGTCGAAGGTCAGGTGCCCCGAGCGTAGGGCATCGAGTACGTCCTCCATGGCTTGTGGCAGCGGCATCAGCTCGTTGAGCTCGACGTAACCCAGATTGCCCTTGAGCGTATGGATCAGGCGAAACAGCTCGCGCAGCCGTTCCGAGCTCTTTGGCGCTTGTTCCAGTTCGATCAGCAGTTGCTCGCAGCGGGGAAACTGCTCGGCGGCGTCGAGGCGGAAGTCTTCCAGCAGATCGCTGGACAGGTCGCTGCGATGGGCTTGGTCCATGGTCGTTCTCCAGGCAGGAGGCGCTCCTCATTATAGAAGGCATCTGCCGAGCGGCTGCGTCATGACGATTTACGCTATATAATCCCGCTCTTTATCGAAGCGCGGCGTGCGGTTGGACGTTCGCTGCGGTGTAGCTCCTGCCCAGGGCGTTGGGGGCTGCCTGACCTATCCAAGACCTTAGAGAAGCGAAACACGATCATGATGCGCAGCCACTATTGCGGCCAGTTGAACGAGAGCCTGGATGGCCAGGAAATCACCCTTTGCGGCTGGGTACATCGTCGCCGTGACCATGGCGGGGTGATCTTCCTCGATATCCGTGATCGTGAAGGTCTGGCCCAGGTGGTATTCGATCCTGATCGTGCCGAGACCTTCGCCAAGGCCGACCGCGTGCGCAGCGAATACGTGGTGAAGATCACTGGCAAGGTTCGCCTGCGTCCGGCCGGTGCGGTCAACCCGAACATGGCGTCCGGTGCCATCGAGGTGCTGGGCTATGAGCTGGAAGTGCTCAACGAAGCGGAAACCCCACCGTTCCCGCTCAATGAATACACCGACGTTGGTGAAGAAACCCGCCTGCGCTATCGCTTCATCGACCTGCGTCGCCCGGAGATGGCCGAGAAGCTCAAGCTGCGTTCGCGCATCACCAGCAGTATCCGTCGCTACCTCGACGACAACGGTTTCCTCGACGTGGAAACCCCAATCCTGACCCGCGCCACCCCGGAAGGTGCGCGCGACTATCTGGTGCCGAGCCGCACCCACGCTGGCAGCTTCTTCGCCCTGCCGCAGTCGCCGCAGCTGTTCAAGCAACTGCTGATGGTCGCCGGCTTCGACCGCTACTACCAGATCGCCAAGTGCTTCCGCGACGAGGACCTGCGCGCCGACCGTCAGCCGGAGTTCACCCAGATCGACATCGAGACCAGCTTCCTCGATGAAAAGGACATCATGGACATCACCGAAACCATGGTGCGCAACCTGTTCAAGGAAGTTCTGGATGTCGAGTTCGGCGAACTGCCGCACATGACCCTGGCCGAAGCCATGCGCCGCTTCGGTTCGGACAAGCCGGATTTGCGCATTCCGCTGGAGCTGGTCGACGTCGAGGACCAGCTCAAGGACGTCGAATTCAAGGTCTTCGCCGGCCCGGCCAACGACCCGAAATGCCGCGTCACTGCGCTGCGTGTCCCGGGCGGGGCGAGCATGCCGCGCAAGCAGATCGACGACTACACCAAGTTCGTCGGCATTTATGGCGCCAAGGGCCTGGCCTACATCAAGGTCAACGAGCGTGCGGCTGGTGTCGAAGGTCTGCAGTCGCCGATCGTCAAGAACATCCCGCTGGACAACATCAACGTCATCCTCGATCGCGTTGGCGCCGTCGATGGCGATATCGTATTCTTTGGTGCCGACAAGGCCAAGATCGTCAGCGAGGCCCTGGGCGCGCTGCGTATCAAGCTCGGCCATGACCTCAACCTGCTGACCTGCGAGTGGGCGCCGCTGTGGGTCGTCGACTTCCCGATGTTCGAAGAGAACGACGACGGCAGCCTGACCGCCATGCACCACCCGTTCACCTCGCCGAGCTGCAGCCCGGAGGAACTTGAGGCCAACCCGGCCGCCGCGCTGTCACGTGCCTACGACATGGTGCTCAACGGTACCGAGCTGGGTGGCGGTTCGATCCGTATCCACGACAAGGCCATGCAGCAGACCGTGTTCCGCGTGCTGGGCATCAGCGAAGAGGAGCAGCAGGAGAAGTTCGGCTTCCTGCTCGACGCACTGAAGTTCGGCGCGCCGCCCCATGGTGGCCTGGCCTTCGGCCTGGACCGTCTGGTGATGCTGATGACCGGTGCGCAGTCGATCCGCGAAGTGATCGCCTTCCCGAAAACCCAGAGCGCGGCCTGCGTCATGACTCAGGCGCCGGGCATCGTCGACAACAAGTCTCTGCGCGAGCTGCATATCCGCCTGCGCGAGCAACCCAAGGCCGAATAAGCCTGCAAAAGAAGCCTGGAGATCCCAGGCTTCTTCGTTATGGGGGGAGAGACTCTAGCGCTCTTGCCCCGGGAATTGTGAAAACCGTATAGATGGAGTGAGTTATGGCTGGTCATTCCAAATGGGCCAACATCAAGCACCGCAAGGGGCGTCAGGATGCCAAGCGCGGCAAGATCTTCACCAAGCTGATTCGTGAGCTGACGGTCGCCGCCAAGCATGGTGGCCCGATTCCGGCGGACAACCCGCGTCTGCGCCTGGCCGTGGACAAGGCGCTGACCAACAACATGTCGCGTGACGTGATCGATCGCGCCATCGCCCGTGGTGCCGGCAACAACGAAGCCGACAACGTCGTCGAGTTCAGCTACGAAGGTTATGCGCCGAGTGGCGTGGCGATCATCGTCGAGGTGATGACCGACAACCGCAATCGCACTGCCGCCGAAGTGCGCCATGCCTTTACCAAGTGCGGTGGCAACCTCGGCACTGACGGTTCGGTCGCCTATATGTTCGAGCGCAAGGGCCAGATCAGCTTTGCGCCGGGCGTCGATGAAGATGCCCTGATGGAGGCTGCGCTGGAGGCCGGTGCCGACGACGTGGAAATGGGCGAGGACGGTTCGGCCCTGGTGTCGACCAGCTTCACCGAGTTCCATGCCGTCAACGAAGCACTGAGCGCTGCTGGTTTCAAGGCCGAGGAAGCGGAAATCGCCATGATCCCCTCGATCAGCGCGCCGATTGCCGATCTGGAAACCGCGCAGAAAGTCTTCAAGCTGATCGACATGCTCGAAGATCTGGATGACGTGCAGAACGTCTATCACAACGCCGAAGTCGCCGACGAGATCATGGAGCAGCTCGGCTGAGGCTGTAGCCCCATCCAATATGGGGCGGTTTTGTAGGGCGGGGGAACCCCGTCAAGCTTATGATGGCGGGTTGCACCCGCCCTACGAATGAGGAGGCCGGAAGCGCTGCACAGTGCTTCCGGCTTTTTCGTCAGGCTGACCGGTTGGCGGATGACGTCGACGAGGGCGCCCCGTATACTCGCCAACTGGATAAATAGACAGTTGCTGATATGACCCTGATCCTAGGTATCGACCCCGGTTCGCGCATCACCGGTTATGGCGTGGTACGCGATACCGGGCGCGGCTGCGAGTACGTGGCCTCGGGCTGCATTCGCACTGGCAACGGACCGCTTGCCGAGCGCCTGCAGATCGTCTTTCGCGGCGTCAGCGAGGTAATTCGCACCCATGGCCCGGTGACCATGGGCATCGAGCAGGTGTTCATGGCGCGCAATGCCGACTCGGCGCTCAAGCTCGGGCAGGCGCGAGGCGCCGCCATCGTCGCCGCGGTGGAAGCCGGGCTGGAAGTCAGCGAGTACACCGCCACTCAGGTCAAGCAGGCCGTGGTCGGTACCGGGGCAGCGGACAAGCAGCAGGTACAGATGATGGTCATGCACCTGCTCAAGCTGGTGCAGAAGCCGCAGATCGACGCTTCCGATGCCCTGGGTATCGCCTTGTGCCATGCGCACCATCGACAGAGTCTCATTCCTCATGGGCTGGCCGGCGCCAAGCGGCGCGGTGGTCGCCTTCGTTTGTAATCGAATCAAAGGAAAACAGTGGTGATCGGACGTTTGCGCGGCACTCTGGCGGAGAAGCAGCCGCCGCATTTGCTTCTGGATGTGAATGGCGTCGGTTATGAGCTGGAAGTACCGATGACGACCCTTTATCGTCTGCCTGCGGTGGGCGAACCGCTCACGCTGCATGCTCATTTGGTGGTGCGTGAGGATGCTCATCTGCTCTATGGCTTTTTCGAGAAGCGTGAGCGCGAGCTGTTTCGCGAGCTGATTCGCCTCAATGGGGTCGGCCCCAAGCTGGCGTTGGCGCTGATGTCGGGGCTGGAGGTCGATGAGCTGGTGCGCTGCGTGCAGGCCCAGGATACGGCGGCGCTGGTCAAGGTGCCTGGAGTGGGCAAGAAAACCGCCGAGCGTCTGCTGGTCGAGCTCAAGGATCGTTTCAAGGCCTGGGAGTCGATACCGTCCATTGCGCCTTTGGTGGTGGAACCTCAACTGGCTCAGGCAGTCTCAAGCGCGGAGAATGACGCCGTCAGTGCGCTGATCTCCCTCGGTTACAAACCGCAGGAAGCCAGTCGAGCCGTTGCTGCCGTCAAGGAAGATGGCATGAGCAGTGAAGATTTGATCCGACGCGCGCTGCGCGGCATGGTTTAGTGGAACCCTATTGATGATCGAAGCCGATCGCCTGATTACCGCCAGCCCACGTGAGCGCGAAGAGCAGCAGGACCGGGCCATTCGCCCGCTGCGCCTGGCCGATTACATCGGTCAGCCCGTCGTACGTGAGCAGATGGCACTGTTCATTCAGGCTGCGCGGGGTAGGGCTGAGGCGCTCGACCACACGCTGATCTTCGGCCCGCCAGGGCTGGGCAAGACCACCCTGGCCAATATCATCGCTGAAGAAATGGGCAGCTCGATCAAAAGCACCTCCGGCCCGGTGCTCGAACGCCCGGGCGATCTAGCTGCGCTGCTGACCAATCTGGAAAGCGGTGATGTACTGTTCATCGACGAGATTCACCGTCTGTCGCCGGTGGTCGAGGAAGTGCTGTATCCGGCGATGGAGGATTTTCAGCTCGACATCATGATCGGTGAAGGCCCAGCGGCCCGCTCGATCAAGCTGGATCTGCCGCCGTTCACCCTGGTTGGCGCCACCACCCGTGCCGGCATGCTGACCAATCCGCTGCGTGACCGCTTCGGTATCGTTCAGCGCCTGGAGTTCTACGGTATCGATGACCTGGCCACCATCGTCTCTCGCTCCGCGGGGATTCTCGGCCTGCCCATCGAAGCCAAGGGCGCCTATGAGATCGCCCGTCGCGCGCGTGGTACTCCGCGTATCGCCAACCGTCTGTTGCGCCGTGTGCGTGACTTCGCCGAAGTGCGTGGTAACGGCCATATCACGCAGTTGATCGCCGATCAGGCGCTGAATCTGCTGGATGTCGACGAACGCGGTTTCGATCATTCCGACCGTCGCCTGCTGCTGGCCATGATCGAGAAGTTCGACGGCGGTCCGGTGGGGCTCGACAGCCTGGCGGCAGCGATAGGTGAAGAGCGCCATACCATCGAGGACGTGCTCGAACCGTATCTGATTCAGCAGGGTTACATGATGCGCACGCCGCGCGGGCGCGTGGTCACTCGTCATGCCTATCTGCACTTCGGGCTGAACATCCCCAAGCGCGCTGGCGAGCAGGTCGCTGGCGATCTTTTCGCGGCAGGTGATGAATGACGAAAAAATTGTTACCAGCCCGGATTGGCAAGCAGCAGGCCGGGGACTAGAGTATGCGCGCGCAAAACGGAGTCCAGCCGTTCAGCCACCATTGCCGGGTCTATTACGAAGACACCGATGCAGGCGGCATCGTCTACTACGTCAACTATCTCAAATTCATGGAGCGGGCTCGCACCGAGCGCCTGCGTGAGCTGGGTTATGCCCAGTCGACGCTTGCCGGTGAGGGCCTGTTGTTCGTCGTGCATTCGGCCGAGGCGCGCTATCACGCGCCGGCGCGACTGGATGACGAGCTGGTGATCAGCGCCGATGTGATCGAATTGAACCGTGCCAGCCTGCGCTTTCGTCAACAGGTCAGGCGGGCTACGGATGATGTGCTGCTCTGCGAAGGGCAGTTTCTGGTGGCCTGTGTGCGCGCCGACAACTTGAAACCCCGGGCTATCCCCGAAACCCTGCGACATGCGTTCGCCGGGACGCAGGCGCCGGGTTTAATTGCAGCAGGAGAGTAAGCGTGGAAGCTAACGCCGTTGACCATATGTCGATGTGGAGTCTGATCAGTAACGCCAGCTTTGTGGTTCAGCTGGTGATGCTGACTCTGGTGGCCGCCTCGGTCATTTCCTGGGTGATGATCTTCCAGCGCAGTAATGCCATCCGCGCCGCCAAGCGCGCGCTGGACAACTTCGAAGATCGCTTCTGGTCCGGCATCGACCTGTCCAAACTGTACCGCCAGGCGGGCAGCAACCCGGACCCGGACTCCGGTCTGGAGCAGATTTTCCGCGCCGGCTTCAAGGAGTTCTCCCGTCTGCGTCAGCAGCAGGGCGTCGACCCGGATGCGGTGATGGACGGTGTGGCGCGCGCCATGCGTGTGGCCATCTCCCGTGAAGAGGAAAAATTGGAGACCGCTCTGCCGTTCCTGGCAACCGTCGGTTCCACCAGCCCCTATATCGGCCTGTTCGGCACCGTATGGGGCATCATGAACTCCTTCCGCGGTCTGGCTCAGGTGCAGCAAGCCACGCTGGCTACCGTGGCACCGGGCATTGCAGAAGCGCTGATCGCTACCGCCATCGGCCTGTTCGCAGCAATCCCGGCGGTCATCGCCTACAACCGCTTCTCTGCCCGCAGCGAAATGCTGATCGGCCGTTACTACACCTTCGCCGACGAGTTCCAGGCCATCCTGCACCGCAAGGTGCACACCTCGGAAGACTAAGGCGAGCGAAGAGGACAGGTTTTAACCATGGCGAGAATTCGCAACAGACGCAAACCGGTCGCCGAGATGAACGTGGTGCCCTACATCGACGTGATGTTGGTACTGCTGGTCATCTTCATGGTCACCGCGCCGATGCTCAATCAGGGCGTCAAGGTCGATCTGCCCAAGGTCAGCAGTGAAGCGCTGCCGCAGGACAACGACGCCCAGGTGCTGACCATTTCCATCAAGGCTGACAAGACGTACTACTGGAACATGGGTAGCGAGGTAGACGTCGATACCGAGCAGGAGCGTGCTTCGACCCTCGAGCAGATGACTCAGGCCGTGTCGGCGATCATTGCCGAGAACCGTCGTCAGGGTAAGCAGGTGCAGGTATTCGTGCGTGGTGATCGCACGGTCGATTACGGCACTGTGATGTCGGCCATGGGCGGTCTGCAGCAGGCCGACGTGGGCAACGTCGGACTGATTACCGAGGCTCCCTGATGCAGCAAACCGAGCGTTCGCAATCGGAAAGCTACTTCTGGCCCGTGGTTTGGGCGGTGGGTCTGCACGTCCTGATGTTCGCCATGCTGTTCGTCAGTTTCGCCTTCACCCCGGAACTGCCACCGGCACGCCCAGTGGTGCAGGCTACGCTGTATCAGTTGCAGTCGCAGAGCCAGGCCACCACGCAGACCACGCAGAAGGTTGCAGGCGAAGCGCAGAAGACTTCGGCGCCGCAGTTCGAGACCGAAAGGCTGGAACAGAAGAAAGCCGAAGAGCAGAAGCAGGCCCAGGCCGAAGCGCAGAAGGTAGCCGCGGCCAAGAAAGCAGAGGAACAAAAGCAGGCCGAAGAAGCTCGAAAGGCCGAAGCGGCGAAGAAAGCTGAGGCAGAGAAGGCCGCCGAGCAGAAACGCCAGGCTGATATCGCCAAGAAGCGCGCCGAGGAAGAAGCGAAGAAGAAAGCCGCTGAAGAGGCCAAGAAGAAGGCCGCTGCAGAAGAGGCCAAGAAAAAAGCGGCAGCCGCCGAAGCTGCGAAGAAGAAAGCCGCCGAGGATGCACGGCGCAAGGCCGCCGAGGATCAGAAGGCGGCAGCGCTGGCCGAACTGCTGTCGGACAATGTGCAGAACCAGCAGGCGCTGGCCGAGACCCATGGTGACCAGGTTGCCGGCAACCTCGATGATCTGATCATCAAGCTGATTACCGAGAACTGGCAGCGGCCGATGTCGGCGCGTCGAGGCATGAGCGTCGAGTTGCTGATCCAGATGCTGCCCGATGGCACCGTGACTAACGCCAGCGTATCGCGCTCCAGTGGCGATGCACCGTTCGACAACTCGGCCGTTGCAGCTGTACGTAACGTCGGGCGTATTCCCGAGATGCAACAATTGGATCGCGCTACCTTCGACCGTATGTACAGGCAGCGACGCGTTATTTTCAAACCGGAGGATTGAGCTCTGTGAACAACCTGATTCGTATCGCCCTGTTGGGGCTGGTCATGCTGGTCGGTAGCGTCCAGGCGGCCGACCCGCTGGTGATCTCCCAGGGCGCTGACCGCGCCACACCCATTGCTGTCGTGCCGTTCGGCTGGCAGGGTGGTTCGGTGCTGCCTGAAGACATGTCGCAGATCATCGGCAACGACCTGCGCAACTCCGGCTACTTCGAACCGATCCCGCGGCAGAACATGATCAGCCTGCCGACCCAGGCCAGCGAAGTCATCTACCGCGACTGGAAAGCGCTCGGCGCCCAATACGTGCTGGTCGGCAATATCGTGCCCAATGGTGGCCGCTTGCAGATTCAGTATGCGCTGTTCAACGTCAGTACCGAGCAGCAGGTCATGACCGGCAATGTCGGTGGTGGCACCGATCAGTTGCGCGATATGGCTCACCATATCGCCGACCAGTCGTTCGAGAAGCTCACCGGCGTCAAGGGGGCATTCTCCACGCGCCTGCTGTACGTCACTGCCGAGCGCATGGGCACCAACAACACCCGTTACACCCTGCAGCGCTCCGACTACGACGGTGCCCGTGCGGTGACCCTGCTGCAATCACGCGAGCCGATCCTCTCGCCGTCTTTCGCGCCGGATGGCCGCCGTATCGCTTACGTGTCGTTCGAGCAGCGTCGCCCGCGCATTTTCGTACAGCACATCGACACCGGGCGTCGTGAGCAGATCACCAACTTCGAAGGCCTCAATGGCGCGCCGGCCTGGTCGCCGGATGGCAATCGCCTGGCCTTCGTGCTGTCGCGCGATGGCAACCCGGAAATCTACGTGATGGATATGGGCAGCCGGCAGATGCGGCGCATTACCAACCATTACGCCATCGATACCGAACCCTTCTGGGGTAAGGATGGTCAGACCCTTTACTTCACTTCGGATCGTGCGGGACGTCCGCAGATCTACAAGACAAATATCAATAGCGGGGCAGTGGAGCGTGTGACCTTCGTCGGTAACTACAACGCCAACCCGAAATTGTCGGCTGATGAGAAGACCCTGGTGATGATTCATCGTCAGGACGGCTTCACCGTGTTCAAAGTGGCTGCACAGGATCTGGAAACCAACCGTTTGCGCATACTTTCAGACACAAGTTTGGATGAGTCGCCCACTGTTGCGCCCAATGGCACCATGCTAATCTACGCCACCCGCCAGCAGGGCCGGGGAGTCTTGATGTTGGCGTCCACCAATGGACGCGTGAGGCTCCCTCTTCCTACCGCTCAAGGCGAAGTTCGAGAGCCTTCTTGGTCCCCTTACCTGAACTGATGCGGCGCTACACCTTTTTTGCTTAACACAACTGGGGTTCATTAGGAGTTATATGATGGAAATGCTGAAATTCGGTAAGTTCGCTGCACTGTCCCTGGCTCTCGCCGTTGCTGTAGGTTGCTCCTCCAAAGGCGGCGACGCTGCTGGCGAAGGCGCTGTTGACCCGAACGCTGGCTACGGTGCCAACACTGGCGCTGTTGATGGCAGCCTGAGCGAAGAAGCTGCTCTGCGCGCTATCACCACCTTCTACTTCGAGTACGACAGCTCCGACCTGAAAGCCGAAGCCATGCGCGCTCTGGACGTACACGCCAAGGACCTGAAAGGCAATGGCGCTCGCGTCGTTCTGGAAGGCCACGCTGACGAGCGCGGTACCCGTGAGTACAACATGGCTCTGGGCGAGCGTCGTGCCAAGGCCGTTCAACGCTACCTGGTTCTGCAGGGCGTTTCCCCGGCTCAGCTGGAACTGGTTTCCTACGGCGAAGAGCGTCCGGTTGCCACTGGCAACGACGAGCAGTCCTGGGCTCAGAACCGTCGCGTAGAGCTGCGTAAGTAAGCTGCCATGCGAGATTGCCGCCGTATCCTGACCCTTCTGACACTCGCCTTGCCGCTCGCGGCGATGGCGGAGGTTCCCGTACTGGAAAGCAGCTCCATGCAACAGGGCAGCAGCTATCCACCGGCGGGTTATGGTACGGCCGGCTCCTCCGCCGGAGCGGGTGCGCAAGCACCCGCTTCTGCGCAGGGTATGTTGTTCAACCAACTCGAGCAGATGCAGCAGGAAATTGCGCAACTGCGGGGCATGGTCGAAGAGCAGCAGAATGAAATCCAGCGCCTCAAGCAGGAAGGCCTGGAGCGTTACCAGGATCTGGATCAACGCATTTCTTCCGGTGCTGCTGCCGGTGGAGCTCCCGCACAGAATTCAGCCGATGGCGTGGTAAACGCCAATGGCACCCCGGCGCCACCTGCCGCACAGCAGCAGGCCAGCGCCGAGCCGGGTGATCCGGCCAAGGAAAAACTCTATTACGACGCCGCCTTCGACCTGATCAAGGCCAAGGATTTCGACAAGGCGTCGCAGGCGTTTGGCGCCTTTCTCAACCGTTATCCCAGCAGCCAATATGCGGGTAACGCCCAGTACTGGTTGGGTGAGGTGAATCTGGCCAAGGGTGACTTGCAGGCAGCTGGTCAAGCCTTTGCCAAGGTCAGCCAGGCTTATCCGAGCCACGCCAAGGTGCCGGATTCACTGTTCAAGCTGGCCGATGTCGAGCGTCGCCTGGGGCACAACGACAAGGCTCGTGGCATTCTTCAGCAAGTTATCGCGCAGTACCCGGGTAGCTCGGCCGCCCAGCTGGCTCAGCGCGATCTGCAACGGCTGTAGATCGACACTCGATGAATAAACCCGCGCCCGTCGCGGGTTTTTCTTATCTGGCTTGGCGTGATCCATTAGAATGCACGCTCGCATGCGAGGCGGGGTTTCAGCTCGGCTGATGTCCTTGTCGCCATGCCTTGTCGAATGTCGGCCGATGCCGGCGTTCCTGTCTTTCACGCAACGGAGGCGGATGGCCTGTTTCGTCATCACGCCCGTGGCTACCATGCAAGAAACCCTGCGCATCACCGAGATTTTCTACTCGTTGCAGGGGGAAACGCGTACCGCCGGCTTGCCGACAGTATTCGTGCGCCTGACCGGCTGCCCCCTGCGCTGTCAGTACTGTGACACCGCCTACGCCTTCAGTGGCGGCGAGATCGTCACGCTGGACAGTATCCTCGACCAGGTGGCCGCCTATCGGCCGCGCTACATCTGCGTCACCGGCGGCGAGCCGCTGGCCCAGCCGAACTGCATCCCCTTGCTCACGCATCTGTGCAATGCCGGTTACGAGGTGTCGTTGGAAACCAGTGGCGCGCTCGATATATCGGCAGTCGATCCGCGCGTCAGCAAGGTGCTCGACCTGAAGACCCCGGGCTCTGCCGAAATGCCGCGCAATCGCTACGAGAACATCCAGTGGCTGACGCGCAACGATCAGGTCAAGTTCGTCATCTGCTCGCGTGAAGACTACGACTGGGCAGTATCCAAACTGATCTCGTATGACCTGGCCGCGCGTGCCGGCGAGGTGCTGTTCTCGCCCAGTCACAAACAGGTCGATGCACGTGCACTGGCCGACTGGATCGTGACCGATAACCTGCCAGTACGCCTGCAACTGCAGCTGCACAAGATTCTCTGGAACGACGAGCCGGGACACTGAATATGAACGACAAGAAAGCGGTCATCCTCCTTTCCGGTGGCCTGGACTCGGCCACTGTGGTCGCCATGGCCAAGGCCGAAGGCTACAGCTGCTACAGCATGAGCTTCGATTACGGGCAGCGCCATCGCGCCGAGTTGCAGGCCGCCGAGCGCGTGGCGCGGCAGCTGGGTGTGGTCGAGCACAAGGTGATCGGCCTGAACCTCAACGGCATCGGCGGTTCGGCGTTGACCGATAGCAGCATCGCCGTGCCCGAATCGCCCACAGAAGGTATTCCCCCGACCTATGTTCCGGCGCGCAATACGGTGTTCCTGGCGCTGGCGTTGGGTTGGGCCGAGGTGCTCGAGGCGCGCGATATCTTCATTGGCGTCAATGCAGTGGATTACTCGGGCTATCCGGATTGCCGCCCTGAATTCGTCGATGCCTTCGAGCGTATGGCCAACCTGGCGACCAAGGCGGGTGTGCAGGGTCAGGGCTTTGTCATCCGCGCACCGCTGCAGCAGATGAGCAAGGGCGAGATCATTCAGGCCGGTATGCGCCTGGGTGTGGATTACGCACTCACGGTCTCTTGCTACCAGGCCGATGATGACGGCCGCGCCTGTGGCAAGTGCGACAGCTGTCGCCTGCGTGCAGCCGGTTTCACCGCAGCCGGCGTGCCTGACGCTACGCGCTATGTGTGAAAAAGTTTTCGCGAAGTGTTGATTTCCTGAATTAAATCAGTATCATGCGCCTCGCGTTGGGTCGTTAGCTCAGTTGGTAGAGCAGTTGGCTTTTAACCAATTGGTCGTAGGTTCGAATCCTACACGACCCACCAGATCGCAAAAGCCAGTCGTGAGACTGGCTTTTTTTTGCTCTCGGAAAAGCCCTCTGGCCGATGTTGCCCTGCCTGTGGTGATGGGCAGCCAGGGGGTATACTCGCAGCTCGCTCAAGAGCGCCGCAGGTTCGATGATATGACGCAGATTTCCGAACGCCTTCTGGTTCAAGCCCACCTCGATGCAAAGCAGCCCAAACCGCTGACTGCCGAGGAGGAAGCTTTCTATCGCCGTGAAATCGCCGCCGAGCTGAAGAAGCAGAATGCGGTGCTGGTGGCGCACTATTACTGCGATCCGGTCATCCAGGCGCTGGCCGAAGAAACCGGCGGCTGCGTTTCCGATTCCCTGGAAATGGCCCGCTTCGGCAATCAGCACCCGGCGCAGACCGTGGTGGTAGCCGGGGTCAAGTTCATGGGCGAGACGGCGAAAATCCTCAACCCGGAAAAGCGCGTGCTGATGCCGACCCTGGAGGCGACCTGCTCGCTCGACCTGGGTTGCCCGGTGGACGAATTCTCGGCCTTCTGCGACCAACACCCGGAGCGCACCGTGGTGGTTTACGCCAACACCTCGGCCGCCGTGAAGGCGCGCGCCGACTGGGTGGTGACCTCCAGCTGCGCGTTGGAGATCGTCGAGAGCCTGATGGACAACGGCGAGACCATCATCTGGGCGCCAGACAAGCATCTGGGCAACTACATCCAGCGCGAGACCGGTGCCGACATGCTGCTGTGGGACGGCGCCTGCATCGTGCACGAGGAGTTCAAGTCCAAGCAGCTGTTGGACATGAAAGCCCTGTACCCGGACGCCGCCATTCTGGTGCACCCGGAGTCGCCGCAGAACGTGGTGGAGCTGGCCGATGCCGTGGGTTCCACCAGCCAGTTGATCAAGGCGGCGCAGACCTTGCCGAACTCGACCTTCATCGTCGCCACCGACCGCGGCATCTTCTACAAGATGCAGCAGCTTTGCCCGGACAAGACCTTCATCGAAGCCCCAACTGCCGGTAACGGTGCCGCCTGCCGCAGTTGCGCGCACTGCCCGTGGATGGCGATGAACACCCTGGAGCGCGTGCTGACCGGCTTGCGTCAGGGCTCTGGCGAGATTCATGTTGATCCGGCGCTGATCCCCAAGGCGATCAAACCGCTCAAGCGCATGCTCGATTTCACTCAGGCAGCGCGGATGAAAGTCGCGGGCAACGCCTGATCAGCATGTAATACAAAAGAAGCCCGGCACACGCCGGGCTTTTTGCTTTTCAGGGTTCGAGTCAGCTCGCCCAATTATCCGGTTCATTGACCACATTGAGCAGCGCGCGCAGGCGTCCATAGTCGCGGCCGTTGAAGGCAAAGGCGAGGCGGGTCAGGTCGCACAGTTCCGGCTCGTCGCGTTCCTGCTCGCAGTAGGGTTGTTGGGTGAAGCCGCCTTCCTTGCACAGGCTGGCGAAGTCGCTGTCCAGCTTGGCCAGAGCAGCCTCGTTGAGCGGATGATTGAGGCGAATCACGAAGCGATCCTTGAGCCAGCGGCTCGAGTGGAAGTTGCGGTAGAAGCGGGCGATTTCGTCTACCGCTTCTTCGGCGCTGTAGACCAGGTGCATCAGGTTGAGATCGGTGGGCAGGATGTAGCCGTTATCGCCAAGCTGGCGACGGATGAAGCCCAGTGCATCCTCCCAGTAGCTACCGCCCGGTTGGTCGAGCAGTACCACGGGCACCAACGGGCTCTTGCCGGTCTGGATCAGGGTGAGCACTTCCAACGCTTCGTCGAGGGTGCCGAAACCGCCAGGGCACAGCACCAGGCCATCGGCCTCCTTGACGAAGAACAGCTTGCGCAGAAAGAAGAAGTGGAACGACAGCAGGTGATGGCTACCACGCATGGTCGCGTTGGCGGTTTGTTCGAAGGGCAGGGTGATATTGAAGCCCAGGCTGCTTTCCGCGCCGGCGCCTTCATGAGCGGCGGCCATGATGCCGCCACCGGCACCCGTGACCACCATCAGATCGCGGTGTGCCAGTAATGCGCCGAGCTCACGTGCCTGCCTGTACAGGGGGTGATCGGCTGGCGTTCGTGCCGAGCCGAACACCGTGACCTTGCGCCGCCGTTTCAGTTGCTCCAGCACGCCGAAGGCATGCTCCATCTCGCGCAGGGTCTGCATCATGATCTTGGCGTCCCAGCGGTTCCGATCCGCCTGGGCCATATGGATCACCGTGGTGAGCATCTCGCGGTACAGCGACAGGTTGGGGCTGTTGCTCGGGGTTGCCAGAGCGACCAGCTCTTCCACCTTGCTGCTCAGGTCGACCTCGCTGGTTTGCACATGGCGCGACAGATAGTCGTCCGGTTCAAAGGGCATGGAAACTCTCCTCTTCTTGGCCTGTGAGGGGCGATTAGCCTCTCGCTTTGGCCGGTTCCTTGATTATGGAGTGTTGAGCAGCTTGCCACAGGCAGTCTGCCGTTTCGTTGCCGCCTTTTCGTAAGAGCCGGTTACAGGGCGATCTGTTCACCGGGTTCGGGAATGTTGGCGATCCAGTTGAGGCGTTCGCGCAGAGCGGCTTGCAGGGCCTGCATCTTCTCCAGCTCGCCGTGCACGAGATACAGCTCGGGGTGATGCTCGAACCGGCTGGCCCATTCGAGCAACTGCGATTGCCCGGCATGGGCGGAGAAGCCGCCCAGGGTATGTACCTTGGCCTTCACCGCGATGCGCTGGTGCAGCACTTTGACCGTTTCGGCACCATCGACGATCAAACGACCCAGCGTGCCCTTGGCCTGGAAGCCGGGGAACACCAGATGGCAGTTCTCGCGCCAGAGGTTGTGCTTGAAGTGATGAACGATACGCCCGCCATTGCACATGCCGGCACCGGCGATGATGATCGCGCCGCTCTTGATCCGGTTGATCGCCATCGACTCTTCGGCCGTCGGTGTGCAGCGCAACACTGGCAACCAGTCCTCGACTCGCTTGACACCCTTGGCTGCAAGCACCGCGCGATCGGTAGCCGCGAACTGGTCATGAAAGCGGCTGTAGATGGCGTTGGCGCGGATCGCCATGGGGCTGTCGAGGAACACGGCCTGCTGTGGCAGACGGCCTTCCTGATAGAAGCGGCCAAGGTAATAGATCAGGTCCTGGGTGCGGCCAACGGCGAAGGAGGGGATCAGCACATTGCCACCCTCGCTATGGGCTTGCTGCAGGATGTCGGCCAGCTCTTCCAGGGTTTCGTCGCTGGGTCGGTGATTGCGGTCGCCGTAGGTCGACTCCATCAGTAACACGTCCGCCTGATTCAGCTGGGTCGGCGCCTGCATCAGCGGCGAGCAGGTATTGCCCAGGTCGGCGGAGAACACCAGATGACGGTGCAGGTGGTGATCCTCTACCTGCATCTCGACGATGGCCGAACCGAGGATGTGGCCGGCATTGTGGAAGGTGACCTGCACGCCCTTGGCAACCTCGACTGCTGTGCCGTAGGCATGCGCGCGGCGTTGGCTGAGCGCCTGTTCGGTATGGGTGATGGTGTAGAGCGGTTTGATTGCCGGCTTGCCCTGGCGAGCGCGCCAGCGGTTTTCCCATTCGGCGTCCTTCTCCTGCAGGAAGGCCGAATCCAGCAGCATCAGCTCGAGCAGTTCGCAGCTGGCTTCGGTGGCGTGGATCGGGCCTCGATAACCTTCGGCGACCAGGCGCGGCAGCAGCCCGCTGTGATCGAGGTGGGCGTGGGAGATCACCACCGCATCCAGGCTGCGCGGGTCGAAAGGAAATGCACTGCGGTTCAGATCCTCCTCCTGGCGGCGTCCCTGGTGCATGCCGCATTCGAGCAGCACCTTGGCGCCATCGCGACTTTCTACCAGGTAGCAGGAGCCCGTGACTTGCTGGATCGCGCCGATGAAGGTGAGCAGGGCCATGGTTCTATCCTCGTCGTGATGATGAGGCGAGTCTGTCGTTTTTGTCC
Source organism: Pseudomonas sp. GW6 (assembly GCA_048065775.1). Lineage (GTDB taxonomy): Bacteria > Pseudomonadota > Gammaproteobacteria > Pseudomonadales > Pseudomonadaceae > Aquipseudomonas. Next base: position 35,145 of record JBLUOL010000003.1, on the reverse strand, counting down.
GTTGCTGGCCTTGATGCAGGTCAGCCAGCCTGCGGGGCGGTTTTCTCAGCATAGTTGGCCTATGCCCTGCCGTTTGTCTGAGCGCACAAGCTCGGGTCAGGCTTCTGATTTACTTGTACAGAGCAGGCCGTATTAGTGCTGTGATCGCTGCAGCGCAGCCCTGTCGCTGGGCTCAGTGTTATGGATCAATCGCTCATCGACTGCTGCTGAGGTGCTTCGCTCAAGACTGGTGGGCGAAAAACAAGTGACCCCGACGGGCTGGTGGAACCTCACCTGCCAGGTCGAGTCTGCTGTGTGGTCAATAGGAAGGGAGGGGCAGGTATGCCCAAGCTGATTCTGGAGATCGAAACAGACCTCTATCGCATGCTGCAACAAGCTGCACGAACCAACCAGTTGAGTCTGGAGGATGAGTGCATGCGTCGCCTTGAGGGCGGCGTACGGCGCTCGCGTTATATGGAGGCTTTGCTCGCCGAGCTGCGCGCCGATGACGCGCAGCGCCGAGCGGAAAGAAACTGATGTCAGCCCCAGGTCAGAGGCCGCAGTCGCTCTTGTCGAACACTTCGACGGTCACCGGGCGGTTGTTGCGGTATTCGCTGAACTGGTAGCGCAGTTGTGCCCCCTGGGCCAACAGGTTGCGATAGCCGGGATTGCGACAGACGCTGGCGGCCAACTGAGCGCGCACGGTGTCGGGGTTGCCGCGCATCTGCGCCGCATGCGCTTCACGCACGCTGAGATGGTTGATCAGCGTGTGCCCTTCCACGGTATAGCCCTGATCGAGAATGTCCTCATTGATCGCTCGCGGCGTGCCCTCGCTACTCTGCCGGGCGACTTGCTCCAGGGTGCGAGTCAGTTCCATCTCCTTCAACGAGGCTGCCTGGGCAGTGGGAAGCAGCAGGCTGAACGCGAGAGCGGGGAGGATGTAACGCAGCATGTCTTGTGACTCCTGAAAGCGTGAACGTGGGTTGGACAGGGGCTCGCGGCGAATGTTCGCGTCGCTGGCTATTTGCCTGCATGAAACAAAGTGTTACCGATGGGGACATGCTGGCCTCTGGCCTGTGCCCGGCATCACGACCAAAGGCCGGGGATCATCGGCCAAACCTGCACGTCACAGACTGTGAGCCGCCGTTGTAGTCGGATGTCGCCAGTACGGACCTGCCTGAAGTCTGCCTCTGGTTATCGCCGAGCTGCACGGTGTTCAAGCAGCGTGCAGGAGAATAACAATGACAATGCTCTTTCGGCGCTGGCCATCGCATGTGGTGGTCGGCAGTTTACTGGTTTTGCCCGTTACGCAGGTGCAGGCATCCGGTTATCACTTTGGTTCGCAGTCGGTGGCGGCGCAGGGGTCGGCGCATGCCAACGGTGCCGAGGCCGCCGACCCCTCGACCATTTTCTACAATCCGGCCGGCCTGGCCCGGCTCAAGGGTACCCAGGTCACCTCTGGATTGAGCATTCTGCTCCCGGATGGCAAGTACGAAGACAAGGGCAGCAGCGATGTATTCGGCAATCCGGTATCGGGGGATGCGGGCGAGTTCCTGCCCGATGCAGCCGCCGCCCCGAACTTCTATTTTTCCCACGAGATCAACGACCGGGTGACGATCGGCCTGGGGATCTTCACCCCGTTCGGCGCCAAGCTCGATTACAAGGAGGACTGGGCCGGACGCTACGGCATCCAGTCGGCCAGCCTGGAGACGGTGACCTTCAACCCGAGCATTTCCTACCGTTTCAATGAGCACCACAGTGTCGGCTTCGGCGTGTCAGCGCAGTACATCAAGTCCATCCAGCGCGGTGCGGCGGATGTCAAAGGTGCATCGAGGCAGTTGGCGGGGCAGTTCGTCGACGCGAACTATGACAGCACCAGGAATGCTGCCGATCCCATTCTCGGGCCTATCGTGGGTGGTATCGCGGGGGTGCCTGTACCGGATGAAATCACTTCCTGCCGCGGTGTTGCCGATAGGGACGGATTCGTCGATTGTGTTGCAGGCAACTTTGCCGACAACGTTCAGGGCGACGGCTATTTTCGGGTCAAAGGCGATGATTGGGGCTTTGGCTGGAACATTGGCTACTTGTGGGAGCCGACCGAATCGACGCGCTTTGGCGTGTCCTATCGCTCCAATATCCGCCACACCCTCGAAGGGGAGACCAAGTGGAGCTTCGCCGATGTGCAGGGTAGCGTTCCCTCACCGGATACCTCGCTAGAGGGCGGTATCACCATTCCTATTGTCGATATCTACGTGCCTCCGACCGATGCCCTGCAGGAGTTGTTCGATCAGGGCAACTGGGTCAATCCCGGGGAGTTCGCTGCGACTCGGTTGCATCCCAACTCCAAGGGCAAGACGGCTATCGATACACCGGAAATGCTGTCCTTCAACGCCTTCCACCAGCTCAACGATAAGGTGGCGCTGATGGCGGATGTGACCTTCACTCGCCATTCACGGCTCGACGAAGTACGCATCGGCATCGATCAGGTTGCCGGCTATCCCTACTTCAATGGCGTTACCGAGGGCGACCTGAACGTCAAGCAGGACTGGAAGGACAGCTACAAGATCTCCCTGGGCATGAACTACCAGTACAGCGATGACCTGCTGTTGCGTACCGGTGTTGCCTACGACCGCTCGCCGGTCAATTCGCCGCAGTTGCGTCATCCGGCCTTTCCCGATGCGGACCGCTACTGGCTGTCGTTCGGTGCCAACTACAAGGTGACGCGCGACACCTCGCTGGACTTCGCCTACAGCTACGTGCAGTTTTCCAGCGGCAAGATGGACTACCAGGACGGCTGCTCTCCGGCCGGCTGGGTGCCAGGTTCCGGCGGGCTTTACCAGGACAGCGGCGTACGCTGCACCGGTAACGGTGGCAACTTCAAGGGCGAGTACGAGACGCGTATCCACTTCATCGGGCTGGCGTTGAACCACAGCTTCTGAGTCGCCTTGACAGCGAACGGGGATGCTAGACTCGCGCCCCCGTTCGTTGTCGCTCCCGCCATGACCCATCCAGCCCCACATGCCGTCGCCCGCCTGCGCACAGAGCGCCTGGCGCGCAGCCTCAAACCCTTCGTTGCTCGTGGCTCGCGTGCCGAGCGTTGCCCGCACTGTCGGGTGCAGCCGACCCATTGCCTGTGTGCCTGGCGCCCGCAGGTTCAGGCCAATGCCGCCATGTGCCTGGTGATGCATGACATCGAGGCGCTGAAACCGAGCAATACCGGATGGCTGATTGCCGACGTGGTGCCTGAAACCCACGCCTTCGGCTGGACGCGCACGGCCGTCGATCCGGCGCTGTTGGAGCTTTTGGCCGATCCGCAGTGGCAGCCGTATCTGGTTTTTCCCGGCGAGTACGTGGCGCCGCAGCGCGTGGTAGAGGAGGTGACGCTGGCGCCCGGCAAGCGTCCGCTGTTCGTGCTGCTCGACGCCACCTGGACCGAGGCGCGCAAGATGTTTCGCAAGAGCCCGTATCTGGACGCGCTGCCGGTGCTGAGCCTGACGCCAGCGCAGCTATCGCGATATCGCCTGCGTCGTTCTACCCGTGGCGAGCATCTGTGCACCGCCGAGGTGGCCGCCATGTGCCTGGAGCTGGCTGGCGACCTGCGTGCTGGTGAGGCGCTGGACGATTATCTCGATGTGTTCAGTCAGCACTACCTAGCCGCCAAACGGCGTTTGCCGCTGGATCTCAACGACGCTCTGCACCAGCGTTTGCAGACGTACCGCTGAGTTCACTCGGCAGTGGCTTGGGCCACAGCTGCGCCAGCAGCATGCCGCCGAACATCAGCGCACAACCCAGATAGCCGCGCGGTGCCAGCACTTCGCTCAGCAACAGGGCGCCGGCGATGGCAGCGAACACCGCCTCCAGCGAGAGGATGATCGCCGCGTGCGAGGCGATGGCATGCTGCTGCGCCACTACCTGCAGGGTGAAGCCGATCGCCACGCCGAACACGCCGCCGTAGAGGATCGCCGGACCGGCGGCAATGATGCCGTCCAGTGTTGCGGTCTCGAACGCCAGCGCCTGGGCCAGGCTGATCACTGCGCAGGTGGCGAACTGGATGAAGGCCAGGCGCAACGGGTCATGACGGCCGGCGAAGAAACCTACCAGCAGCACATGAATGCCCCAGACGAAGGCGCCAGCCAACTGCAGCCAGTCGCCCGAGGCCACGGTAAAGCCTTCGCCGACGCTTAGCAGGAACATGCCGACCACTGCCAGACTGGCGCCCAACCAGATGCCCGCGCTGCTGCGCTGGCCGATCAGCAGGCCGAGAATCGGTACCACGATCACGTACAAACCGGTGATGAAGCCGGAGTTGGTCACCGTAGTGAACAGCAGGCCGACCTGCTGCAGGTTGATCCCTAGCGACAGCGCCAGCCCCATGATCACACCACCCACCAGCAGGTTGCGATTCATTGGTGCAGCGGGCCGCTGTTGGCGACGCTGCAGCAACGCCAGCACCGGCAACAGAACCAGACAGGCGAGGGTGAAGCGCAGGCCGGTATAAAGGAAGGGGCCGATGTTATCCATGCCCAGACGCTGGGCGACGAAGGCGCTGCCCCAAATCATCGCGGTAATCAGCATCAACAGGTCGGCGCGCAGGGCTTGGCTTCGCATTGGGGCGTCTCGGCGGGAAAGTTGCGCATCCTGCCGCAAAGCATTGAGCTTGACCACCCCGTCACAGCTCGGCATGCTGAGCGCCGCCGTCGGTCCGAGTGGGGAGTCTGTGATGCTCATTGAGCAGGCTTGAGCGGGTCGTCAGGCGAAAAGCACTGCCATACTCACCTCAGTGCCACTTATAACAAGAACAGGATCTGCCAATGGCCGCCTACGAAATCCTGATTGCTGACGACCACCCGCTGTTTCGCAGCGCGCTGCAACAAGCTCTGACCCTGGGCCTGGGGCCTGAAGTGCATCTGGTAGAAGCTGCCAGCATCGCAGAGCTTGAAAACCACCTGGCCGCCAAGAGTGATTGGGACCTGGTCCTGCTTGACCTCAATATGCCCGGTGCCTATGGTTTTTCCGGTCTGGTACTGCTGCGTGGGCAGTACCCGCAGATCCCTGTGGTGATGATCTCCGCTCAGGAAGAAGCCTCCGTGGTCAACCGCTCCCGCGAGTTCGGGGCCAGTGGCTTTATCCCCAAATCCAGTCCGCTGGAAACCCTGCAGCAAGCGGTGCGCCATGTACTCGATGGTGACACCTGGTGGCCGCCGCTGGCCGAGGAGGGGGCGCCGGTTTCCGCCGAGGCCAAGGCAGCCAGTGCCGGCCTGGCTAGCCTCACGCCACAACAGTTCCGCGTCTTGACCATGGTCTGCGAAGGGCTGTTGAACAAGCAGATCGCCTATGAACTGAGCGTGTCCGAGGCGACGGTCAAGGCGCATGTGACGGCGATCTTTCGCAAGCTGGGCGTGCGCACCCGCACTCAGGCGGCGTTGCTGCTGCAGCAGATGGAAACGATCCCCGCGCAGTGAGCTGCGCATCGGCGCTGCGTTGAAAGCAGGCTCGGTCTGCTCATTTACAGCCAGTGAACTGCGCAGCCTCAGCGGCTTTAGTCTTGCACCCCTCTAGCTCGCGATCTCGTATATAGGTGCTCGCGCTGCGGATGCAGTAAGCTGCGCGCCTCTTCCAGAAGGGGTGAGGCGCATGTCGCCATTCAAGGGCCAGACCGGCCTGAAACGTATCCTCAACGCCGCCAGCTATTCGCTCGATGGCCTGCGCGCCGCGTTCTTCGGCGAAGCAGCCTTTCGCCAGTTGGTGTTGCTCAATCTGGTGCTGATTCCCTCGGCTTTCGTCCTTGATGTCAGCCGCGGTGAGCGTGCGCTGATGGTGGCCGTGTGTCTGCTGGCGCTGATCGTCGAGTTGCTCAACTCGGCGATCGAGGCAGCCATCGACCGCATTTCGCTGGAGCGCCATCCTCTGTCGAAGAATGCCAAGGACATGGGCAGCGCCGCGCAGTTCGTGGCGCTGGGCATGATCGCCTCGGTCTGGGCGGTCATCCTGCTTGGCTGACGCTCAGACGATCGGCGGCAGAACGATCTGATCGCTGCGACTGACGCCGGCGGTCAGCGCACGACACTGTTCGAGAAATTCGCGCATCGCTGCTGTCTGGTACTTCTGCTTGTGCCAGATGAAGTAGAACTGCCGGCGCAGGTCCAGCTCTGGAGTTTCCACCGGCATCAGGCTGCCGCGACGAAAGGCGTCGCGCAGCGCCAGGCGTGAGATGCAGCCGATGCCCAGGCCGGATTCCACGGCGCGCTTGATTGCCTCGGTGTGTTCCAGCTCCAGGCGGATATTCAGATTGCGTGGGTGATGACGCATGGCCTGATCGAAAGTCAGTCGTGTGCCCGACCCTTGCTCACGCAGAATCCAGGCTTCGTGCGTCAGCTCTTCCAGGCTGGCACTGCCGCGTTGGGCCAGCGGGTGTTGCGGCGCGCAGAACACCACCAGTTCGTCTTCGACCCACGGCTGCACCTCGATATCCGGGTGCTGGCAGTCGCCTTCGATCAAGCCCAGATCCAGCTCGTAATGCGCGATCTGCTGTACCACATGGGCGGTGTTGTGGACTTGCAGCTTCACCCGGCATTCGGGGTGGCGTTGCATGAAACTGCCAATCAGCAGGGTGGCCAGATAGTTGCCCACGGTCAGGGTGGCGCCGACGTGCAGCGAGCCATAACCACTCTTGCCACCCAGCAAACGTTCGATTTCGCGTGCCTGGTCGATCAGCGCCACAGCCTCGGGCAGTAGCTGTCGGCCCAGGGCATTGAGCGCGAGGCGTTTGCCGGCGCGATCAAACAGCTGGCAGTCGGATTGGCGCTCCAGTTCGGTCAGCGAAGTGCTGGTTGCAGACTGCGACAATGCGAGCGATTGCGCGGCGCGCGAGACGCTTTCATGCTGCGCCACGGCAACGAACACCTGAAGTTGTCTGAGAGTAAATCGCATATCGATATAACCGATAACCTATATCTTGATAATCCGCTTAACAGATATTGTTGTCGCGAATAGAATGCCGCGCAATCGCGCCTTTGGCGCTGAAGTTCTTCGAGGAAATCATCATGAGCAATATGAACGTCGAGCGCGTGCTCAGCGTCCACCACTGGAACGATACGCTGTTCAGCTTCAAGTGCACCCGCGACCCGGGTCTGCGCTTCGAGAATGGTCAGTTCGTGATGATCGGTCTGCAGCAGGACAATGGCCGCCCGCTGATGCGCGCCTACTCCATCGCCAGCCCGAACTGGGAAGAGCATCTGGAGTTCTTCAGCATCAAGGTGCCGGACGGTCCGCTGACCTCGCAGCTGCAGCACCTGAAGGAAGGCGACGAGATCATCATCAGCAAGAAGCCCACCGGCACGCTGGTGCTCGATGATCTCAACCCCGGCAAGCACCTCTATCTGCTCAGCACCGGCACCGGTCTGGCACCGTTCATGAGCGTGATCCAGGACCCGGAAACCTACGAGCGCTTCGAGAAGGTGATCCTGGTTCACGGCGTGCGCTACGTGAACGAAGTGGCCTACCGCGAGTTCATCACCGAGCACCTGCCGCAGAACGAATTCTTCGGTGATGCCCTGAAGGACAAGCTGATCTACTACCCGACCGTGACCCGCGAGCCATTCGAGAACCAGGGCCGTCTGACCGACCTGATGCGCAGCGGCAAACTGTTCGCCGATATCGGCCTGCCGCCGATCAACCCGCAGGACGACCGCGCCATGATCTGCGGCAGCCCGAGCATGCTCGACGAGACCAGTGAAGTGCTCGACAGCTTCGGCCTGAAGATTTCCCCGCGCATGCGTGAGCCGGGGGATTACCTGATCGAGCGCGCCTTCGTCGAGAAGTAAGCCGTCGATCTGCTGCGCGTCGGCCCTGCTACGTTAAAAACAGGCTCGGCAGGCCGCTTGCGGCCAACGCACTTTAGTGCGGCCCCGTAGGGGCGAGCGAAGCGAGTCATGCTTATGTGCTACAGCACACTCCGCTTTCTCGCCTGTTTTTGTGGGGCCGCCATCGGTATTGCATGACTCTAGCTCGCGAGATCGAATGAAAAGCCGCCCAATGGGCGGCTTTGTCGTTTCAGTTGTAGGGTGCGCCGTGCGCACGGCGCAGCCTACGGGGCTTTACAGACGCTTGGCGTCGATGATCAGCACTGGCTCGCGCGGCACGTTCTGGTGCATGCCGCGGTTGCCGGTGGGGACCTGGGCGATCTTGTCCACCACGTCCATGCCGCGGGTGACCTTGCCGAATACGGCGTAGCCGAAGTCACGCGAGCTGTGGTCGAGGAAGGCGTTGTCCTTGTGGTTGATGAAGAACTGGCTGGTGGCCGAGTCGCGGACCTGAGTACGAGCCATGGCCAGGGTGCCGCGCACGTTGTGCAGGCCATTGTCGGCCTCGTTCTTGATCGGCGCGTTGGTGTCTTTCTGGCGCATGTCGGCATCGAAACCGCCGCCCTGAACCATGAAGCCCGGAATCACCCGGTGGAACTGGGTGCCGTTGTAGAAGCCACTGTCGACGTACTTGAGAAAGTTCTGCGTGCTGATTGGCGCCTTGTCGGCGGCCAACTCCACTTCCACCTCACCCAGGCTGGTGGTCAGCAGGACCTTGGGATTTTCAGCGGCCAGCAGGCTGGAGGACAGCAGCAGGGCGCCTGTGGCGAGAACGAGTTGCTTGAGCATGATGGTCAGTTTTCCTTGTTGGCGGTCTCGCCGAGGAAGGCGAGCAGGGCGTTATTAAAGCGTTCTGGTTGATCCAGTGGTGTGGCGTGGCGCGAGTTTTCGATGATCAGCAGGCGCGCGTTGGGCATTTCTGCCACGTATTCGCGCTTGCGTTCAACGGGCGTGTAGTCGCGGTCGGCGCTGATCACCAGAGTAGGACAGGTGATGCGATCGAGGCGTTCACGCACGCCCCAGCCGATGATCGCGTCAAGACTGGCGAGGTAGGCGCGTTTGTCGTTCTGCGGCCAGCGTTCTTCGACCTTGCGACGCAGTTCGGCCTGCTCCGGTTTGGGGAACAGCAGCTTGCCCAGCGCCTTGGCGATGGTGTCCAGGCTGAGCAGGCGCGAGAGCGTCCAGCGTTTACCGATTTCCAGCCAGTCGCGTGCGCTCTTGGCCTTCACCTCTGGGCCGCTGTTGACGATGGTCAGGCTGCGCAAAAGCTCGGGGCGGTCTACGCCAAGCTGGAAGCCGATCATCCCACCCATGGAGATGCCTACCAGGTGCACGGGTGCAAGCTGCAGGTGGTCGATGAGGGCGGCGACATCCTCGGCGAAATCGGCGATGCGATAAGCCTCGCGCGGCTTGTCCGAGCGGCCGTGGCCGCGCACGTCGAGGGCGATGACCCGATAGTGCTGGGCGAGCACCGGGATCTGGTATTCCCAGTCGCGCGTGCTCGAGCCCAGGCCATGCACCAGTAACAGGGGCGTGCCGTGGCCGTAGTCTTCGTAATGCAGTTGGCAACCGTCGTTGTCGAAGTAGGACATGGGCAGGCTCTCAGTTGGGCGACTGCGGCGCGGCAAAGGCGGCGTCCAGCGGCGCCGCGTCGAAGTTCTTGATCAGCTCGATGAGAATCTGCGTGGCCGGACCGAGCACGCGCTCCTTGTTGCTGTAGAGGAAGAAGCGCGGCTTGCGCAGGCCGCCCTGGGTCAGGGGCAAGGGTTTCAGCAGACCTTCCTGCAGTTCGCGAACGATCAGGTGGCGTGGTAGCCAGGCGAAGCCCAGGCCGCTGCTGACGAAGGTGCGTGCGGTCGGCAGGCTGCCCACTGTCCAGCGCTGTTCCGCGCCCAGCCAGCCGGCGTCGCGCGGCTGCAAGCGGCCACTGTCACGGGTGACCACCTGCATCTGACCTTCCAGGTCCTGAAAGCTCAGTTCGCGTTGCAGGCGGTGCAGGGGGTGTTCCGGATTGGCGACTGCGACGAACTCCACCTCATTGAGCTCGATGCCCAGGTGACCGGTGATGTTCAGCGCACTGATGGCCAGGTCGGCGGTGCCTTCGAGCAGCACTTCCTCGACCCCGGACAGCACTTCCTCACGCAGGCGTACGCGGCAACCGCGGCTTTGCGGCATGAAGGCGGTCAGGGCACGGACGAGGTTGGCGGTGGGGTAGGCGGCGTCCACCACCAGGCGCACTTCGGCTTCCCAGCCCTGTTCCATGTGGTGGGCCAGGTCTTCCAGCTGGCTGGCCTGCTTGACCAGTTGCCGTGAGCGGCGCAGCAATACATCGCCGGCTTCGGTGAGCACGGCCTTGCGACCGTCGATTCGCAGCAGCGGTACACCGAGCTGTTCCTGCATGCGTGCCACGGTATAGCTGACCGAGGACTGCGAGCGGTGCAGCACGTCGGCGGCCTGGGCGAAGCCGCCCTGATCCACCACGGCCTGCAGCGTGCGCCATTGATCCAGGGTTACGCGAGGAGCTTTCATCACATCATCCTGCCTGAGTCGGCTGTTATCGCCGACGATCTCCACCTACACTGGCGATCCCATGTTGGAGAGCACCGATGAAAAAAATAATCTGCTTGCTGCTGGCCTGTATGCCGTTGGCTGCCCATGCCTACCCCATCGAGGTGGAAAAACAGTTCAACGGCGCCGAGGTCTCCGCCACCACTCAGGAAATCGACCACAACATGGCGGCTCTGATGCTCTACAACTACGGTCAGAGCGAAGCCGAGTGCAGTGCCGTGTTCCAAAATGGCCCCGAGGCACCGCGCATCCGGCGTACCGTGTTGGCGCCTGGCGCCAGCAACAACATGGCGGTCAAGTTCACCCGTAGCGTGATTCGTCTGCGGATCAAGCTGACCTGCAACCTGAAGTGATGAAAGCCTAGATGCGACCAGTCGATAAATCAAATTAGTCGATATATGTAAGCGGATATTTACGCTTTTTAATCGAAAGTCGCATCTCTATTCTCTGCTCCATCGACTCTTGTTCACCTCGATGGAGCCTCAGACATGTCCCGTATTCTCGTAATCGAAAGCAGCGCCCGCCAGCAAGGTTCGGTCTCCCGCGAGCTGACCCAGCAATTCATCGCCAATTGGCAGGCTGCGCACCCGGCTGATCAGGTCCAGGTGCGTGATCTGGCGGCCGAGCCGGTGCCGCATCTCGACGCCACGTTGCTGGGTGGCTGGATGACCCCGAGCGAGCAGCAGAGCGATGCCGAGAAAGCTGCCCTGGCCCGCTCCAATCAACTGACCGATGAGCTGCTGGCCGCCGATGTGCTGGTGCTGGCTGCGCCGATGTACAACTTCGCCATCCCCAGCACCCTCAAGGCCTGGCTGGACCATGTGCTGCGCGCGGGCGTCACCTTCAAGTACACCGAAACCGGGCCACAGGGCCTGCTGACCGGCAAACGTGCCTTCGTGCTCACGGCTCGTGGCGGTATCTACGCCGGCAGCGGTCTGGATCATCAGGAGCCCTACCTGCGTCAGGCGCTGGCCTTCATCGGTATCCACGATGTGCAGTTCATTCATGCCGAAGGCCTGAACTTGGGCGCCGAGTTCAGCGAGAAAGGCCTGGCCCAGGCCAAAGCCAAGCTGGCTGAAGTGGCCTGATCCGAAACTCTCCTGGCGCCTGGGCTCCTGGGCGCTCCTGCCGGGCATTACGCAAGCAATGACCGGCTTTTTTACGTGGGCCTGGCGACGCGCTCTTGCCCGGTAACGACGGCTTGCACGTGAGGCCGGCGGGGTTCGCCTGCTGTCGATTGTACGTCCGCGATGAACGCGCTAAGGTCGCCGCCTGTTCCTGAGGTGACCATGCGCTATCTGTTGATCGTGACCCTGCTGTGGGCGTTTTCCTTCAGCCTGATCGGTGAGTACCTGGCCGGTCGGGTCGACAGCTACTTCGCGGTGCTGACGCGCATCGTCATCGCCGGTCTGCTGTTCGTGCCGCTGACCCGTTGGCGTGGCCATGCCCCGGCCTTCGTGCGCAGCATGTTGCTGATCGGCGCGCTACAGTTCGGCATCACCTACGTCTGCCTGTACCTGAGCTTCTCGGTGCTGACGGTGCCGGAGGTGTTGCTGTTCACCATCCTCACGCCGCTACACGTGACGCTGATCGAGGATGCCCTCAATCGTCGATTCAACCCCTGGGCGTTGGTCGCCGCTCTGGTGGCAGTGCTGGGCGCCGGGATTATCCGCTACGACGGTATCAGCAGCGGCTTTTTGCTCGGTTTCCTGTTGCTGCAGGTCGCCAACTTCACCTTCGCCGCCGGGCAGGTGCTGTACAAGCATCTGCTGCTCAAACACCCCTCGAGCGAGCCGCAGTACCGGCGCTTCGGCTTCTTCTACCTGGGCGCCTTGCTGATTGCGCTGCCCGCGTTCCTGCTGCTGGGTAACGGCGAGCGCCTGCCCAGCACCCCGTTGCAGTGGGCTGTGCTGGCCTGGCTCGGTGTGGTGGCCTCCGCGCTGGGCATGTACTGGTGGAACAAGGGCGCCAGCCTGGTCGATGGCGGCACCCTGGCGGTGATGAACAATGCGCTGGTGCCGGCCGGTTTGTTGGTCAATCTGCTGATCTGGAATCACGACGCCGATCTGCTGCGCCTGGCTCTGGGCGGTGCGGTGATTGCGGCGTCGCTACCGCTGGTCAATCTGGGGCGTACGCGTCGCACGCCTGCCGAGGTGCGCTGATGCAATTGTCCGGGCGGGGAGTGGCGCTATCGGTTGGCGCCTCGATGCTGTTTGCCGTGCTGCCTGGCTACGTGCAGTGGCTGACGCCGCTCGATGGCGTGCAGATATTCGCTCAGCGCGTGCTCTGGTCGATTCCGTTGGTTCTGCTGCTGGTGCTGCTGGCAGGGCAGACCACCTTGCTGCGCGAGACCTTCGTGCGTCTGCGCCACGAGCCGCTGTTGTTGGCTGCCTGCCCGCTGGCGGCGGCCTTGATTGGCGTGCAGTGGGGGCTGTTTCTCTGGGCGCCCTTGGCCGGGCATATGCTGGAAGTGTCCATGGGGTACTTCCTGCTGCCGTTGGCAATGGTGCTGACCGGTCGGCTGTTCTACGGCGAGCGCCTGCGTCCGCTGCAGCGCTTGGCAGTGACCTGCGCCATGCTCGGCGTGCTGCACGAGCTGTGGCGCACCCAGGCGTTCTCCTGGCTGACGCTGATCACTGCGCTGGGGTATCCGCCTTACTTCATGCTGCGCCGCTGGATGCGCCTCGATGCGTTATCCGGTTTCGTGCTGGAGATGCTGATGCTGGCGCCGTTGGCGATTTGGCTGATCGTTGCCTACGGGCCGGTTGGCGCATTCGCTGAGCGCCCGCTGCTGTGGTTGCTGGTGCCGGTGATGGCGCTGATCGGTACGCTGGCCTTCGCTGCGTACATGGCGTCCAGCCGGCTGCTGCCCCTGGGGTTGTTCGGCATTCTCAGCTATGTCGAGCCGGTGCTGTTGTTCGCCGTGGCGCTACTGGTGCTGGGCGAGACCTTCGATGCGGGGCAATGGCTGACCTACTTGCCGATCTGGGCGGCTGTGCTGCTGGTCGGCTGGGACAGTGCCCGGCTGCTGCGCAAGCAGCAGCGCGAGAACATCAGGCCGCATTGATACGCGGCGCGGGGATCTGCGTTGGCATGCTGGCCTGCTTCTGCACCTGGTAGTGCACTTGCAACGTGCCGTTGTTGAAGCGGCGTTGCTCGCTCAGCGTCAGACTGCGTTCCATGCCGGTGGCCAGCAGTGGAATACCGGCGCCGAGCAGGTGCGGTACCAGGTTGATCACCACCTCGTCGATCAGTCCGGCGGTGTAGCAGTTACCCGCCAGTAGGCTGCCGCCGACCAGCCAGATGCGTTGGAAACCGGCCTCGTTCAGTGCTGCCACGGCTTGAGCCGGTGTGCAGTGCGTCAGCTGGATTTCGTCCGCGGCGCGCGGTAGAGCGAGGCGAGTCAGCACCACGCATGGCTTGCCGGGGTAAGGCCAGGGGCCGCCCCGTTTGAGCAACGCCTCGTAGGTACCGCGGCCCATCAGCAGGGCATCGATGCCGGAGTAGAAGTACTGAAAGGCGTACTCTTCATCGGCCTCCCGTGGCGAATCGAACCAGTCGATGCGGCCATCGGGGCGCGCGATATAGCCGTCGAGGCTCGACGTGACGTGGTAGATCAGCGAAGCGTTCATGGTGCCTCCGCACGCGGGTTATCTGACAGATAGATCGATGGCCGCAGAACAAGTTCGACAGAGGGCGTGCCACTCGTCGGCGCGTTCGCTGATCAGTCCAGCACGTTACGCAGGATTTCGTAGACGATCCCGGACGCGATGGCGACCAATACAACATCGCGGCCGATCTGCTCCTGCTGCATAGCGACTCCAGGCGGCCGCCCGTCGTCGCCTGAACGCGAGTTTCATGCAAAGAAATTCGGCCCCGGCGGCGGAAACCGTTAGGCTATGCACCGTTTTGTCGATTTCTTTGAGGTAGTGCCCCCGTGTTTGCCCAATTCGCCCTGCATGAACGCCTGCTGAAAGCCGTGGCCGAGCTTAATTTCGTCGAGCCGACTCCGGTGCAGGCGGCAGCGATTCCGCCTGCGCTGGAGGGCAAGGACCTACGGGTGATTGCCCAGACCGGCAGCGGCAAGACCGCCGCTTTCGTTCTGCCGCTGCTCAATCGCCTGCTCGGTGATGGCAACTCCAAGCAGCGTCTGAGCATTCGTGCGCTGATCCTGCTGCCGACCCGCGAGCTGGCCCAGCAGACGCTCAAGGAAGTCGAGCGCTTTGCCCAGTTCACCTTCCTCAAGGCCGGCCTGGTGACCGGTGGCGAGGACTTCAAGGTGCAGGCCGCGATGATGCGCAAGATCGATATTCTGATCGGCACGCCGGGCCGCCTGATCGAGCACGCCAACGCCGGCAATCTACCGCTGGACGAGGTCGAAGTGCTGGTGTTCGACGAGGCTGACCGCATGCTCGACATGGGCTTTGCCGAAGACGCCCAGCGTCTGGCCGAGGCTTGCGGGCCGCACCAGACCCTGCTGTTCTCCGCCACCACCGGCGGCAATGGCCTGCGCGAGATGGTCGCCAAGGTGCTCAAGGAGCCGCAGCACCTGATGCTCAACAGCGTCAGCCAGCTCAATGAGGGTACCCGCCAGCAGATCATCACGGCCGACCACAACTACCACAAGGAACAGCTGGTCGACTGGTTGCTGACCAACGAGGCCTACGACAAGGCCATCGTCTTCACCAACACCCGTGTGCAGGCCGACCGCCTCTACGGCAAGCTGGTGACCGCTGGGGTCAAGGCGTTCGTGCTGCATGGCGAGAAGGACCAGAAGGATCGCAAACTGGCCATCGAGCGCCTGCGCCAGGGCGCGGTCAAGGTGCTGGTGGCCACCGACGTGGCGGCGCGTGGCCTGGACGTCGAAGGCCTCGATCTGGTGATCAACTTCGACATGCCGCGTTCCGGCGACGAGTACGTGCACCGCATCGGTCGTACCGGCCGTGCTGGTGGCGAAGGCCTGGCGGTGTCGCTGATCTGCCACACCGACTGGAACCTGATGTCGAGCATCGAGCGCTACCTCAAGCAGCGTTTCGAGCGTCGCACCATCAAGGAACTGAAAGGCGTCTACCAGGGGCCGAAGAACCTCAAGGCGTCCGGCAAGGCCGCCGGCAGCAAGAAGAAAAAGACCGAGAAGAAAGACCCGAAAAAGGCTACCGCATCCAAGCGCAAGACCGGCCCACGCCCGGCTGGCAAGCCATCGTCGTTGGTCAGTGAAGATGGCAGCGCGCCGCTCAAGCGCAAGAAGCCGGCTGCGGAGTAATCTGGCTGTTGTGGGAGGCGCTTTCGGCTCTGGCATCCTGCTTCGCTCTACCTCCTGCATCCATGCAGTCGTAGCGGCGAGTCGCGGCTGAAGCCCCTCCCACAGTTTTACTCCACCCCGACGAACCCTCCGGTCTGATGCTGCCACAGGCGTGCATACAGACCGCCGTGGGCAATCAGCTCGGTGTGGGTGCCGGTTTCGATGACCTGGCCCTGGTCGATCACCACCAGGCGATCCATCCGCGCGATGGTCGACAGGCGGTGGGCGATGGCGATCACCGTTTTGCCTTCCATCAGGCTGTCCAGGCTTTCCTGAATGGCCGCTTCCACTTCCGAATCCAGTGCCGAGGTGGCTTCGTCCAGCACCAGGATCGGCGCGTCCTTGAGCAGCACGCGGGCGATGGCGATGCGCTGGCGCTGACCGCCGGACAGCTTCACGCCGCGTTCACCGACCTGCGCATCCATGCCACGGCCGCCCTGGCTGTCGTCGAGGGTGGGGATGAAGGCGTCGGCGCGGGCCTTGCGTACCGCCTCCCACAGCTCCTCGTCGCTGGCTGCGGGCTTTCCGTAACGCAGATTGTCGCGGATCGAGCGGTGCAGCAGCGAGGTGTCCTGGGTCACCACGCCGATGTTGGCGCGGAGGCTCTCCTGGGTCACCGTGGCGATATCCTGATCGTCGATCAGGATGCGGCCGCTTTCCAGGTCATAGAGGCGTAGCAGCAGGTTGACCAGGGTCGACTTGCCGGCGCCGGACGGACCGACCAGGCCGATCTTTTCGCCGGGGCGAATATCGATGCTGAGGCCAGCGATCACGCCGCCGCGCTTACCGTAGTGGAAGTGGATGTCGTCGAAGCGCACGCTGCCCTGCTGCACCTGGATCGGCTTGGCGTCGGCGCGGTCGAGTACCTGGCGTGGCTGAACGATGCTCTGCATGCCGTCCTGCACGGTGCCGACGTTCTCGAAGATGCCGTTGACCACCCACATGATCCACTCGGCCATGTTGTTGATGCGGATCACCAGGCCCAGCGCCAGGGCGATGGCGCCGGTGGTGATCAGCGACTGGCTCCACAGCCACAGGGCCAGCGCACCTGTGCCGACGATCAGCACGCCATTGAGGCAGGTGATGAGAAAGTCCAGCGCAGTGATGGTGCGTGACTGCAGGCGGAACTTGTCGAGCAGGTCCTGCATGGCTTCGCGGGCGTAGCTTTCCTCTTCCTGCGAGTGGGCGAACAGTTTGAGCGTGGCGATGTTGCTGTAGCCATCGACGACCCGGCCCATGACTTTCGAGCGCGCCGAGGAGGCGGCGGCCGAGCGCGCCTTGATGCGCGGCACGAAGTACCACAGCGCCGCGCTGTAACCGACGATCCACAATGCCAGCGGCACCACCAGGCGCAGGTCGGCGGCGGCGAACAGGTACAGCGCGCTGCCGGCATAGACCACCACATGCCACAGTGCGTCGATCACCTGCATCGCCGAGTCGCGCAGCGAAGGGCCTGTCTGCATCACGCGCTGGGCAATACGGCCGGCGAAGTCGTTCTGGAAGAAGCTCAGGCTCTGCTTGAGTACGTAGCGATGGTTCTGCCAGCGAATCAGGTTGGTCAGGCCCGGATTGACCGCCTGGTGGGTGAGCAGGTTGTGCAGGCCGAACACCACGGGGCGGATGACCAGCGCCACCACTAGCATCCACAGCAGCTCGTTCTGGTGCTCGCTGAAGAAGCTGCTGGCATCCGTGCTGGCTTGGGCCATGTCGATCAACTGGCCGAGGAAGGCGAACAGCGCGACCTCGATCAGGGCAGCGAAGAAGCCGATCACCAGCACGGCCAGCATCAGCGGCCATACCTGTTTCAGGTAGTGACCGTAGAAGCGCAGCATGCCGGCGGGCGGTGCGACGTCAGGGCTGGGTTTGAAGACGTCGATCAGGGATTCGAAGCGGCGAAACAACATTGCAGGCGTCCTGCCTCGGCAGAGGAAACGCCGATAGTAACGCCGTTACTGCAAGCGAGTCTCAGTTAAAAGCGGTTTCTGCAGCTCTCCGGCCCAGGCCAGCAATGGAATCTCCAGCTGCGGTTGCCAGATGCGTTTGAACAGCAGTGCCAGGTGTTCGACCTCGCCGCGTTCGAAGGGCAGTCGGTCGATGCGTTCATGCACCTGCCACTGGCCGTCCTGCAGGTGGGCAAAGTCGAAGCGGAAAGGATGAAAACCGGTCATGCCCAGGCGCAGGTCGGTGACGATCAGTCGGTCGCCGACCTGGTCGTAGCGCAGCACGCCGCCGGTGAACCACTCCAGCCGCTGGTGCATGGGCGAAGCCGTCAACTGCTCGCGCAGGTGCGTGCCGCGCGGCAGGCGTTGCAGTTGCGGTGGCTGGTCGTCGAACCAGCCGACCAGGGCCTCGTGATAGTCCTCGCCATCGAGCACGATGACGCGCCACAGCAGCGTATTGAGTGGCGTCGGTGTGGTGAACAGCTGTTCGGCCTGGATGCCCTGACGCGCCAGCTCGCGCTCCACGCGCTGCTCGGCCATGAATTTGCCGGCCAGGCTGAAACCGATGTACAGCGTCGAGACCGCCAGCGCCACGGCCGGTACGCGCCAACTCTGCTCGCGCAACCCAGTGAACAGGCTGATCAGCACCGCTGCAATCAGCGGCAGGGTGTACAGCGGGTCGATGATGAACAGGCTCGACCAGGCCGTGGGCGTTGGCATCAGCGGCCAGAACAGCTGGGTGCCGTAGCTTGTGAAAGCGTCCAGCAGCGGGTGGGTGATCAGCACCAGCCACAGCGTCAGCAATAAACGATTGGCCGAGTAACCCGGGTGAGGGCGAAAGCGTCTGGCCAGCCAGGTCAGCAGCAGGGCAAAGCCGCTGAGAACGAACAGCGAGTGGCTGAAACCGCGATGGTAGGTCATGTTGGCCACGGCATCGCCGTATTCCATGACCACATCCAGGTCGGGAACGGTGGCGAGCATCGCGCCGTAGAGCAGCGCCTTGCGCCCCTGCCAGCGGCCGAGCAGTGCGCCCTGGATGCTGGCGCCGAGTACCGCCTGGGTTATGGAGTCCATCGAGTGCTTCCGAAAAAAGACAGGCCGCTACGTTAGCCGAGCCACCGCGCGAATGCCGTGGGGAAATTTCAAGCAAAGATTACAGCTATGGCGGGTATCCTGATGGTCATGCTTTCCAAGAACTCGTGGCCATGCTGATCGTCTCCAACAGTGTTCACCTTCCCGATGAAGAAATCGAACTGACCGCCATCCGCGCCCAGGGCGCCGGTGGGCAGAACGTCAACAAGGTGTCCAGTGCCGTGCACCTGCGCTTCGACAGTCAGGCCTCGTCGTTGCCGCCGTTCTATAAGGAACGTCTGATGACGCTCGCCGACAGCCGTATCACCGCTGACGGAGTGGTGATCATCAAGGCGCAGCAGTATCGCACCCAGGAGCAGAATCGAGCCGACGCCCTCGAGCGCCTGGCCGAGTTGATTCGTAGTGCCGGCAAGGTGGAAAAGAAACGCCGCCCAACCAAACCGACCCTAGGCTCGAAGAAGCGTCGCCTGGACGGCAAGAGCAAGCGCGGCGCGATCAAGGCGGGGCGGGGCAAGGTGGATTTTTAGAGGATAACGGCGGCCTCACGTAGGGTGCGCCATGCGCACCTGAATGATGATGGCTTGGGCGGCCCTGCGACACCCTATCCGCGAGCCGCCAGATAAGCCTGATAGTCGGGAATGCGATACTCGTGCTGTTGTTCCAGCAGGCTGCTGCTGAGCATGTAGTCGGCACTGCTCTCGTTGCACGCTACCGGGATGTTCCACACCGCCGCCACACGCAGCAGGGCCTTGATGTCCGGGTCATGCGGCTGCGGCTCGAAGGGGTCCCAGAAGAACACCAGCATGTCCACGCGCTGCTCGGCGATGCGTGCGCCGATCTGCTGGTCACCACCCAGCGGTCCGCTGATCATGCTCTCCACCGGTAGTTCCAGACGTTTGCTCAGAAGCAGGCCGGTGGTGCCGGTAGCCAGCAGCTCATGGCGCGCCAGCTTGTCGCGCTGACGCTCGCACCAGTCCAGCAGGAAGCCTTTGCAGTGGTCATGCGCCACCAGGGCGATACGCTTGCGCGCCGGCAATTGGGCATGAGTGAAGCTGATACGGCTCATCGAGCCTCCTCGTTCAGTGCAGGCGGGCCAGGACCAGGCAGTTGTCCAGCATGCGGTTGGAGAAGCCCCATTCGTTGTCATACCAGGCCATGACCTTGAGCAGCTTGCCGCTGAGCTTGGTGTGGTTGGCATCGAAGATCGATGACAACGGGTTGTGGTTGAAGTCGCAGGACACCAGCGGCAGCGCGTTGTAGCCCAGCACCTGAGACCTCTCGCTGGCAGCCTTGAGCAGGGCGTTGACTTCCTCGGCGGTGGTCTCGCGCTTGACCTGCAGGGTCAGGTCGACCAGCGAGACGTTGATCACCGGCACCCGTACCGCCATGCCGGTGAGCTTGCCAGCCAGCTCCGGCAGCACCAGGCCGACGGCTTCGGCGGCACCGGTCTTGGTCGGGATCATCGACTGGGTCGCCGAGCGCGCGCGGTACAGGTCGCTGTGGTAAACGTCGGACAGGTTCTGATCATTGGTGTAGGCGTGGATGGTGGTCATCAGCCCCTGCTCGATGCCCAGTTCGCGATGCAGCACCTGCGCCACCGGCGCCAGGCAGTTGGTGGTGCAGGAGGCGTTGGAGATGATCTGCATGTCAGGTGTCAGCACCTGCTCGTTGACGCCAAATACGACGGTGGCGTCGGCGCCCTTGGCCGGTGCGGAGATCAGCACCTTGCGCGCTCCGGCGGCGAGGTGCGCGGCGGCTTTGTCCCGTTCGGTGAACAGCCCGGTGCATTCCAGCACCACATCGACCTGATGGGTTTTCCAGGGCAGCTCTGCCGGGTTGCGAATGGCGCTGACGGCGATGCGATCACCCTTGATCCACAGGCTTTCGCCGTCGACTTTAACTTCTTCAGGGAAATGGCCGTGGACGCTGTCATATTGCAGCAGGTGGGCATTGATCGCGCTGTCGCCCAGGTCGTTGATGGCCACGACTTGCAGGTGCTGGCGATAATTCTGGGTATAGAGTGCGCGTAGCACGTTGCGGCCGATGCGGCCGAAGCCATTGATGGCGATTCGTAGTGTCATGGTGAGGGTCTCGTCAATTTGTTGTTGTAATTACAAGATTATTCCCATTGCTATAGAAATCAAGCCCGCTGAGTGGCAGTATTTTGTTGTAAATACGAACAGACGCTAGAAGCTAGCCTGGAGATTCCCCATGCACCCCCGCGTTGTTGAAGTTACCGAACGTCTTGTCGAGCGCAGCCGCGCCACGCGCCAGCGCTACCTGGAGATGATCCGTGCCGCCGCCAGCGAAGGGCCGCAGCGTGGCAAGCTGCAGTGCGCCAACTTCGCTCACGGCGTCGCCGGTTGCAGTGGTGACGACAAGCAGACCCTGCGCCTGATGGATGCCGCCAACGTGGCCATCGTTTCTGCTTACAACGACATGTTGTCGGCGCACCAGCCCTACGAGACCTTTCCCGAACAGATCAAGCAGGCTCTGCGCGACCTGGGTTCGGTAGGCCAGTTCGCCGGTGGCGTACCGGCCATGTGCGATGGCGTGACGCAGGGCGAGCCTGGCATGGAATTGGGCATTGCCAGTCGCGAGGTGATTGCCATGTCCACCGCGGTGGCGCTGTCGCACAACATGTTCGACGCCGCGTTGTATCTGGGCGTGTGCGACAAGATCGTGCCGGGCCTAGTGATGGGCGCGCTGCGTTTTGGTCATCTGCCGTCGATGTTCGTGCCGGCCGGGCCGATGACCTCGGGCCTGTCCAACAAGGAGAAGGCCGACGTGCGTCAGCGTTACGCCGAAGGCAAGGCGACCCGCGACGAGCTGCTGGCGGCGGAAATGGCCGCCTATCACGGGCCAGGTACCTGTACCTTCTACGGTACGGCCAATACCAACCAGTTGCTGATGGAGGTGATGGGCCTGCATCTGCCGGGCGCATCCTTCATCAAT
Organism: Pseudomonas sp. GW6; assembly: GCA_048065775.1. GTDB lineage: Bacteria > Pseudomonadota > Gammaproteobacteria > Pseudomonadales > Pseudomonadaceae > Aquipseudomonas. The sequence continues at coordinate 13,447 of JBLUOL010000003.1, read as the reverse complement.
CCGGGCACACCGCTGCGTGATGCGCTGACCCGCGAGGCTGCGCAGCAGGTCACGCGGCTGACCAAGCAGAGCGGCCAGTTCATGCCCATCGGCGAGATTGTCGACGAGCGCTGCCTGGTCAACTCCATCGTCGCCCTGCATGCCACCGGTGGCTCCACCAACCATACCCTGCACATGCCGGCCATCGCCCGCGCCGCCGGCATTCTGCTGACCTGGCAGGATATGGCCGACCTGTCCGAAGTGGTGCCGACCCTGGCCCACGTCTATCCCAACGGCAAGGCCGACATCAATCACTTCCAAGCTGCTGGCGGCATGGCCTTCCTGATCCGCGAGCTGCTCGACGCCGGGTTGCTGCATGAAGAGGTCAATACCGTGGCTGGGCGCGGTCTGTCGCGCTACACCCGCGAGCCCTTCCTCGAGGACGGCAAGCTGGTCTGGCGCGACGGGCCGACCGAGAGCCTGGAGGAAAGTGTGCTGCGCCCCGTGGCGCGACCGTTCTCGGCAGAAGGCGGCCTGCGCCTGATGCAGGGCAATCTCGGTCGTGGGGTGATGAAGGTGTCCGCGGTGGCGCCCGAGCATCAGGTGGTCGAGGCGCCGGCGCTGGTGTTCGAGGATCAGCTGGATCTGGTCGAAGCGTTCAAGGCCGGCAAGCTGGAGCGCGATTTCGTCGCTGTGGTGCGTTTTCAGGGGCCGCGCAGCAACGGTATGCCGGAGCTGCACAAGATGACGCCATACCTGGGCGTGCTGCAGGATCGCGGTTTCAAGGTGGCACTGGTCACCGACGGGCGCATGTCCGGTGCCTCGGGCAAGATCCCGGCAGCCATTCATGTGTGCCCGGAGGCTTTCGATGGCGGGCCGCTGGCGCGGGTGCGTGACGGCGATCTGATACGTCTCGATGGTACGACGGGGGAATTGCTGCTGCAGATCGACGAGGCCGAATTCGCAGCGCGCGAGCCGGTCGCGCGGCCTGCGCAGGCAATTGGTTGTGGGCGCGAGCTGTTCGCCTTCATGCGCCACAACTTTAGTTCGGCCGAGCAGGGCGCCAGTGCCTTTACCGAGAGTCTCGAGTCGCTGGTCTGAGGTTGACACAGGTGGCCCGGATGAAATCCGGGAATCGCTGGCGCAATGGTCCCGGATTGCATCCAGGCTACTCTCCAGGCGCCGATCAGGCTTGATGCATTGGATTAGGCGGGTTGCCCCGCCTACCAAGATACCTGTCCGGCAATGTCTGCAAGGTCGCTTTTCGTAGGAGCCCCGCCTCGGGGCGAAGCTTTTCAGGCGCCCCACCCAGATTCGCGGCGGGGCGCCGCTCCTACAGACCTAAGTCCTGCTTTTGACCGTTTCAGATGCCCTGCGGAATCTCTTCGCCGCCCAGCGCGGTGAACAGCTCCGGCAGGAACTCCACCAGGGTCATCATCATCAGGATGAAGCTGGCGTCCTGCTGAGCCAGGGCGTCGTCACCGACATCCTGTTCGGCCTGCTCCTGCAGCACGTCTTCGAAGCGCAGGCGCTTGATGGTCAGCTTGTCGTCGAGCACGAAGGACAGCTTGTCCTGCCAGGCCAGTGACAATTGGGTGACCTGCTTGCCGGTGGACAGGTGCAGCTGGATTTCCTCGCTGGTCAGGTCCTGGCGCTTGCAGCGCACCACGCCGCCATCTTCGTGGGTGTCACGCAGCTCGCACTCGTCGAGGACGAAGAAGCCTTCGGCGGCGCTCTGGTTCTTCAGCCAGTCGGTGAGGGTGGCGGTCGGCGCGATCTTCACCGACAGCGGGCGCACCGGTAGCGAGCCGATGGCCTCACGCAGGGTGGAAAGCAGGTCTTCAGCTTTCTTGGCGCTGGCGCTGTCGACCAGGATCAGGCCCTGTTTCGGCGCGATGGCGGCGAAGGTACCGGATTTACGGATGAAGGCGCGCGGCAGGAAGGTCTGGACGATCTCGTCTTTGATCTGGTCGCGCTCTTTCTTGTACACCTTGCGCATCTGGGTGTTTTCGATCTCGTCGACCTTCTCCTTCAGCGCATCACGCACTACCGAACCCGGCAGGATGCGTTCTTCCTTGCGTGCGCCGATCAGCAGGAAATCGCCGCTGACATGCACCAGCGGTGCATCGGCGCCTTTGCCAAAGGGAGCGGTGAAGCCGTAGGTGGTCAGCTCCTGGCTGGCGCAGGGACGTGCCGGCTTGCTGGACAGTGCGGTCTCCAGCGCTTCGGCGTCGAAAGGAATGTCCTGGGTGAGGCGGTAAACCAGCAGGTTACGAAACCACATGAGCGGGTGATTCTCCATTGATGATGAAGTCGCAGGGTGGCGCCATCCTTGGGCTCTCTCGAGCCAGCGCGCAGCGACGGATGAAGGTGGCGGGCCATCAACAGGATCATGATCGGTCCGCCGGCACAGAGCGCGCATTATTCTCCGCTGGCGTGCTCAGGCCAACCCTGACAATGAGCCACTGAGGAAATTCGCTGGTCTCGCCTAAGTTCTTGCTGCGCCGGTAAATTTTTTTTCGAAGAGGGCTTGCCAAGGCCCGGATCGCTCTCTAGAATGCGCCCCACTTCGAGAGTGAAGGGTGATTAGCTCAGCCGGGAGAGCATCTGCCTTACAAGCAGAGGGTCGGCGGTTCGATCCCGTCATCACCCACCAATCTCGTAGTTACGCGCAGCGGTAGTTCAGTCGGTTAGAATACCGGCCTGTCACGCCGGGGGTCGCGGGTTCGAGTCCCGTCCGCTGCGCCATTCTTCTCCTCGCTTCATCCCCTCCTGTGACAACTCTTCGGCGTCCGCCGAAATCTTCAAAAAATCCTTTGTTTGCTTGAACTTATGCGCATTGCTCGGCTCCTATGCCGTAGCCAGTGATCGCGGCGTACTGCTAAGCTCGCGCTTTCACACGACGGCCTTCGGGCGCATCTACAAGGAACAAGCATGAAACAGCATCGTTTGGCGGCAGCGGTTGCCTTGGTGGGCCTGGTGCTTGCCGGTTGCGATTCGCAAACCAGCGAAGTCGAACTCAAGAGCCCAGCGCAGAAAGCCTCTTACGGCATCGGCCTGAACATGGGGCGCAGCCTGTCCGAAGAGGGCATGGATGATCTGGATTCCAAGGCCGTCGCTCAGGGTATCGAGGACGCGCTGGCGAAGAAGGAGCCGCGCATCAAGGACGAAGAGATGGTCGAGGCCTTCTCCTTCCTGCAGAACCGTGCTGAAGAGCGCATGACTGCGCTGAACAAGGAAGCCGCTGAAGCCGGCAAGAAATTCCTTGAAGAGAATGGCAAGCGCGAAGGTGTTGTCACCACCGCTTCTGGCCTGCAGTACGAAGTAATCAAGAAAACCGACGGTGCCCAGCCGAAGGAAAGCGACGTAGTGACCGTTCACTACGAAGGCAAACTGACCGACGGCAGCGTGTTCGACAGCTCCGTTGCTCGTGGTAGCCCCATCGACCTGCCGGTCGGCGGCGTGATCCCGGGTTGGGTCGAGGGTCTGCAACTGATGCATGTTGGCGAGAAGTACAAACTGTACATCCCCAGCGAGCTGGCCTACGGCGAGCAGAGCCCGTCTCCGGCCATTCCGGCCAACTCGGTACTGGTGTTCGATCTGGAACTGATCGGCATCAAGGATCAGGCCGCCGCCGAGCCGACCGAGCAGTAACACTCGGTACTGGTGTACAACGCCCCGTCTTGACGGGGCGTTGTCGTTTCTGGGGAGCTGTAAACCAGGATGTGGTGGTCAGGGTGTTACGCTTATGCACATCATGGGAAACATTCCTAACAAGTCTGAGCTACAACTGAGTCGTGCTCGTGTCAATCAGCAACTTGTTGATTTTCATGGATTTTATATGCTGTATAAAAAATATCCGATCTAACTCGAGGCCCCGTGGCACGGGGCTTTGATAAGCTTGTCGAAAGACTTTGCACAGATTTATCCACAGCTTCGGTGGATAAGCGAGGTGAGCCCTGATACTGCCTGGCTTGCCGAGGAGGCCGAATGAAAACTCCCTGGAAATTGACGCGTTACCTGCCGCTGGCTGCCCGCTTTCTGCGTGAGGGCCGGTTACCGGAGTTGCTCCGCGATCTGGCAGACAAGCGCACACCGCAAGGACAGCGCTTCGCCGCCCTCAAAGAGGACCTGCAACTGCTGCGTGCACTCAGCCTGGCCTGGTTCAAGGGCGAATACCGGCAGATCAGCAGTCAGGCTCTGTTGATGGTGGTGGCTGCTCTGCTGTACTTCATCACCCCGTTCGATGCCATTCCCGACTGGCTGGTCGGGGTCGGTTTCGTCGATGACCTGGCCGTGCTGGCCTGGGTGATGCGCACCTGGCATGGCGAGCTCGAAGCGTTCAAGGTATGGCGTGACAGACAAAGCCCGGAGCGCCTGGTGCTGATCGAGCAGTTACCGGCTGCGGAGCGGGTCGATCCGCTGCATTCCTGATGATTCGTTCGGCCATTGCGGGGCCTGCCGGCTGAGTCACTGAGTCTTTCGGGTCATGAGTGCGGCGGGCTGCCGACTCACTCGGTCATGGCGAGTACCGCATCTTGCTACCTTGGCAGCATGGATCACGCCCCGGCGGCAGACGCCTGTTAAGATGGCCGCATGCAAGGAAGGGGTCGAGGCTGTCGGCCCTGCTTTCCAACGGAGAGACTCATGAGTGTGCAAATCATTGCCCGTGACGGCGAGCCGGAATACGCCGTGCTGCCCTGGGCCGATTATCAGGCCTTGTTGCAAGCCGCAGGTCGCCAGGAGGTTGTCGCGGCCGTTGCGCCATCGCCAGCGCCTTCAGCCAATCGCGCACCTCTGGCGCAATTGCAAACGCTACGTGAAGCCAAGGGCCTGAGCGCGGAAGCGCTGGCTCGCAGCGTCGGCATCAGCCCTCACTATCTAGCCATGATCGAAAGTGGCGAACGTCAACCTGACGCTGCGATTCTGCGTTCGTTGGCCTGGGAGCTGGGGTTGGTGGAGGGCTGGTCTTGAGCGTGCGTATCAGTCGCCAACACTGGCAGGCATTGCTGACCGAGCTGGACGACGCCCGTCGTCAGCGCCACCTGCTTACCTACCGGGCATTGATCGAACGTCTCGATCTGCCGACGCCAGCCATGCAGACCCTGACCGCGGCACTGGAGCACCTGGCTGCACTGGATGCACGCGCCGAACGACCGCTGCGCAGCTCACTGGTGATCAGCCAGGGCGCCAGCCGGCTGCCGCGTACCGGATTCTTCGACTGCGTGACACGTCTGGGACGTTTCAGCGGCGCCTCCGATGGCGTGGCAGCCGCCTCCTGGCACGCTGCCGAGGTGGTCAGGGTGTTCGAGTTCGACTACCCCGCCGATGTCTAGGTGGCTCTGGCAACTGCGCGCGCAACTGGGCTACTGGCTGGCCCGGCGTCTGTTTCACTGGCCGGCGGCGTTGCGTCAGCCGCGTCTGTGGCAATGGATGCAAGGCCAATACGGGCGCATGGCCAATCTCGGTGACACCGCTGCGCAGAGTTTCTACGGGCATATCCTGCTGTTTCGCGGCCAGGGCCTCGGTGCCCGCGAGGAAGGGCTGAGGTTGTTGAGACTGGCGGCCAATGGCGGTGACGGCAAGGCCGCCTATCAGTTAGGCGTGCAGGCGTTGCAGGGCGACACACGGCAAGCGCCGGATGCCTCGCAAGCAGTGCGTTGGTGGGAGATGGCCTTGGCTGCCGGTCATCCTCTGGCTGCCAACCGCCTGAGCCTGCTCTACCGCGACGGTGCGCCGGGACTTGAGCCGGACCCGCAAGCCGCAGAGCGCTATGCCGCCATGGCCAACCAGGGGCTTCCCTCAGGCCGCTGAGCCTTCGAGGATATGCAGGCTGTAGCCAGGCACGGCCTTGGCCTGGCGCTTGGCTTCGGAGGCCAGCTCGGCCAGACGCGAGGCATCGAGCTGCGCGCAGTCTTCCGTTCTCACGTGCACCACGCCAATCGACAGTGACAGCAGCGCGTATTCCTGGCGTTGTCCATGGCGGTTGTGGGCAATAAAGCAGCCGGCCTGCAGATGCTCGTCACGGTAGAAGCGTCGGCACTGATTCTGGAAGTCTTCGATCAGTTTGCCGAGTTTGTCGCGCCAGTCGGATGAGCCGAGTACCAGCATGAAGTCGTCGCCGCCGATATGCCCGACGAAGTCGCGTGCCGGGTCGACTCGTTCGTTCAGGCATTGCGCAAGGCATAGCAGCACCTCATCGCCCTTGGCGTAGCCATAGAGATCGTTGAAGGGTTTGAAACTATCGAGATCCACATAGCACACCGCAGCTTCGCGCTGCTGTTGCAGCAGGCGAGTCAGGCATTGCTGGATCGGCACGTTGCCTGGCAGCAGGGTCAGTGGGTTGGCGTGACGCGCCTGCTGCAGTTTCTGCTCGGTGATCAGTTTGAGTACGTCGATGACCCTACCCAGACCCAGGTAGCGGCCGTTCTGAATGATGATGAAGTCTTCCTCGATACGCTGGCGCGCACGGCTGGTGAGCAGGCGACTGACCTTCTGCAGTGACTGCGTCAGCTCCACGGCCAGGAAATCATGGCTCATCAGGCGGCTGATGGGTTTGCGTGCGAACAGGTCGGTGGCGAAGGGCTTGAGCAGCGCCTCGGACAGCGAGTGGCGGTGGACGATACCCACCGGCTGACGCTGCGCATCCAGTACCGCCAGCGAGTTGAGGTTGGCCTGGGCACGGAAGACATCCAATACCTCGGCGATGGCCGTGTGCTGGTCGACTGCGGGTTGGTCGTTGAGCAGGGCGCTGAGGTCATGGCTGTCTTCACCGAGGCTGGCCTGATTGCTTTTTTGCACCTTAGGCAGCAGTTGACGGGCATCGCGTGGCGGTTTTTCCTGCGGCCTGCTGAGCAGGTAACCCTGCACCAGATCGACACCCATCTCCGCCAGCACGGCTAGTTCTTCGGGCAGCTCGATCCCTTCGGCAATTACCTGGGCCCGCGACGCTTCGGCCATTTTCAGGATCGAGCCGACGAACTCGCGCTTCACGGCATCCTGATGAATGCCATCGATGAAATGGCGGTCGATCTTCACGTATTCCGGGCGCAGCTCAGACCACAGGCGCAGGCTGGAGTAACCGGCGCCGAGGTCATCCAGGGCGATGGAGAAACCCATGGCACGGTAGTGGTGCAGGGCGTTGTCGAGCAGAGCGAAGTCTTCGGTGGGCGACTGTTCGGTGAGTTCGATCACCACCTGGCTCGGTGGAATACCAAAAGCCTGCAGCAATTTCAGAGTACGCCCTGGTTGATGGCTGGGGTCGAGCAGCGACTCCGGCGAGACGTTGAGAAACAGCTTGCCGTCCAGACCTTGTGCCCTGAAGCCTTTGCAGGCGCTCTTGCGGCAAGCCATTTCCAGCTCACTCAGGCGCCCTGCATGGCGGGCGACAGCGAACAGCGTCAATGGCGAGTGCAGTGGACTGTTGGAGGGGCCACGGGTTAGTGCCTCATAGCCGAGGATGCGCTGTTCGGACAGCGAGACGATAGGTTGGAACAGGCTACTGATGTCGCCGTGAGCGAGGATGTTGCCCAGCGCGCTCAACTGCTCGGTGACGGTCATGGTGTTCTCGATCTGTGGAAAAACGAAGGGCCGGCTTATGGCCGGCCCTTCATTTCACGACAGTTCGATGACGATATGATGACGCTCGATGAGTCGTCTCAGTGCAGCGCCAACGAGGGGTTCAGGCCCAGGTAGTCAAGCAGGATGCGCCCGCTTTCCGCGAGGTAGGCATCGTCTTCCGGCGTGCTCTTCTCGTCAGCCAGCGGCAGCGCGTCTTCGTCTTCCTTCTCCAGTTCCTTGAGTAGTTCTTCACCCTTGGCCTGGCGGCGGTTGTTTTCCAGTGCCAGTTGCTTGGCTTCGACTTCGGCCTGGCGTGCGCGACGGGTCTGTTCATTGAGGCTGACGGTTTTTTCCTCCATCAACTTCTTGGCCAGGGTAAGGCGGTCGCGGGTAAAGACGAAGTCCGGGTCCTTGGCGGTGCGCTGATCGTGACGGGCTTTGAGCTCCGTCAGGAAAGGCTTGATCGGGTCCAGTTCCGGTTTGATTGCTGGACGGATGCTATCCCAAGGCAGGGCGGCGGGCAGGGCGCTTTCTCCGATGTCCTTGGTGTCCATGACGTCCGGGTAGAGGATGTCGGGGATCACGCCCTGGTGCTGGGTGCTCTGGCCGGACACGCGATAGAACTTGGCCAGGGTCAGCTTCAGCTCGCCATGGTTGAGCGGCTGGATGGTCTGTACGGTGCCCTTGCCGAAGGTCTGGCCGCCGAGGATCAGCGCGCGGTGATAGTCCTGCATGGCGCCGGCGAAGATCTCCGAGGCCGACGCTGACAGGCGGTTGACCAGCACCGCCAGCGGGCCGTTGTAGTAGATACCTTTGTTCTCGTCGGCGAGCACATCGACACGGCCGTCGGCGTTGCGTACCAGTACGGTGGGGCCTTGCTCGATGAACAGGCTGGTCAGCTCGGTGGCTTCCTGTAGCGAACCACCTCCGTTGTTGCGCAGGTCGATGACCACGCCGTCGACCTTCTCGGCCTGCAGTTCATCGAGCAAGCGTTTGACGTCACGGGTGGTGCTCTTGTAGTTCGGGTCGCCAGCGCGGAAGGCCTTGAAGTCGAGGTAGAAGGCCGGCAGTTCGATCACGCCAAGCTTGTAGTCACGACCGTCCTGATTCAGGTGCAACACTTTTTTCTTCGCGGCCTGTTCTTCAAGCTTGACCGCCTCTCGGGTGATGGTGACCACCTTGCTGCTCTGGTCGCTTGGCGGATTGCTGGCCGGAATCACTTCCAGGCGCACCGTGGAGCCTTTCGGGCCACGAATCAGCTTGACCACTTCGTCCAGGCGCCAGCCGATGACATCGACCATTTCGTCGTTGCCCTGGGCAACGCCGACGATCTTGTCAGCCGGTGCGATCTGTTTGCTCTTCTCCGCCGGGCCGGCGGGCACGAGGCGCACCACCTTCACATGCTCGTTGTCGCTTTGCAGGACGGCACCGATGCCTTCCAGCGACAGGCTCATGTTGATGTCGAAATTCTCCGCGTTATCCGGCGACAGGTAGGTGGTGTGCGGGTCGTAGGTCGTGGCGAAGGCGTTGATGTACGCCTGGAACACGTCCTCGCCACGGGTCTGCTTGAGGCGCGCCAGCTGGTTCTTGTAGCGCTTGGTCAGCAGTTCCTGAATGTCCTTGGTTTCCTTGCCGGCGATCTTCAGCCGCAGGACCTCATCCTTGACGCGTTTGCGCCACAGCTCGTCGAGTTCAGCGCGGTCCTTGGGCCAGGCAGCTTTTTCGCGGTCGACCTGGAGCTCTTCGTTGACGCTGAAGTCGATCTTGTCGACGCCTTTGCCCAGTTCTGCCAGCGCGTAATTCAGGCGCTCTTCAAGACGAGTCAGGTGACGGCGATAGATGGTGAAGCCCGGTTCGAGGTCACCACTTTTCAGCAGGTCGTCGAACTTGGTGCGCCACTGGTTGAATTCGGCGATGTCGGCCGCGGTGAAATAGCTACGAGACGGATCGAGCAACTTCAGGTAGTTGTCATATATCTGAATCGAACGCTCGTCATTGAGCGGCGGCTTGTTGTAGTGGTGGCGTTTGAGCAGTTCCACTACGTTGAGGCTGGCGATCACCTGGTCGCGGTCCGGCTGCAGATAGTCCCAACTGGTCGCTGTGGTGGTCTTGGCCGCCAGCGGCAGGGCACTGAAGCCGAGTACGAGGGCGAGGGCGGTGCTTGCTAGAGATCGCTTCATGCTGATTCGACGTAGTGGCAGGTGATAACGCATATTAGGCCGTATCTGAGGGCGCCAGGTTCCGTTGGCGCTAGGCAAAAGCCCAGTGGTCAGCGCTGGGCTCGGTTCACTTGCACTATGGAGGCAGCATGAAGGCATTGCAAGGCGTCGAAGGACATGCACAGTGGCTGGAACAACCGGCGCAGACCTGTGACGCAGGACAGATTCGCGTGAAGGTGGCCGCCGCTGGGCTCAATCGGGCTGATCTGTTGCAACGCGCCGGGCTCTATCCGCCACCTCCAGGCGCGAGCCAGGCGCTCGGGTTGGAATGTTCGGGTGTGGTTGTCGAGGTCGGCGCCGGCAGCGCCTGGCATGTAGGTGATCGGGTCTGCTGTCTGCTCGCTGGCGGTGGTATGGCCGAGGAGGTGGTGCTCGATGCACGCCACGCCATGCCGGTGCCCGAGGGGCTGAGCCTGGTCGAGGCTGCTGTGGTGCCGGAGGTTTACGCCACGGCCTGGCTCAACCTGTTCCAGCTCGGCGCCCTGCGCCCGGGTGAAAAAGTCCTGCTGCATGCCGGCGCCAGCGGTGTCGGCTCGGCTGCCATCCAGTTGTGCAAGGCATTCGGCAGCCCATGCTGGGTCAGCGTCGGCTCGCCAGAACGACTGGCCTATTGCGAGGCGCTCGGTGCTCAGGGCGGTGCTCTGCGTGGTGACGACCTGCAAGCGCTGCGCGATTTCGGGCCGTTCGATGTGATTCTCGATCCTGTTGGCGGGCAGTACGCGGCACTCAATCTGGAGCTGCTGGCCCGTGATGGCCGTTGGATCAATATCGGTTTGATGGGCGGGCGCGAGGCCACCCTGGATCTGGCCCAGGTCCTGGGTAAGCGCGTTCAACTGATCGGCTCGACCCTGCGCAATCGTGACGACTCGTTCAAGGCCGACCTCCTGCACGATCTGCAGCAGCAGGTCTGGCCGCTGTTCGCCGAAGGGCGATTGAAGCCGCAACTTGAGCGCAGTTTCCCCCTCAAAGACAGCGAAGTGGCGTTCGAGACACTCGCCGGTAATCAGGTTGCGGGTAAAATCGCGCTGCTTATCGATGCCGATCTTGCCTGAGCGAGAGCTCCAGCCCGCGTCTGGCGCGGGCTCGGCCAGTGATTGGCTCATTCAATCAATATCATGGCCGTAATCAATAAGCTTTTTTTCGTTAGGTCGCTAAGATACGTCCTGTAGATTTCAAACCCTCACAGAAACCTCAGAAGGAGTCAGAGATGTCCCTGATCAATACTCAAGTTCAGCCGTTCAAGGCCAACGCTTTCCACAACGGCGAATTCATCGAAGTCACCGAGCAGAGCCTGCAAGGCAAGTGGTCCGTGCTGATCTTCATGCCGGCTGCCTTCACCTTCAACTGCCCGACCGAAATCGAAGACGCGGCCAACAACTACGCCGAGTTTCAGAAGGCCGGTGCCGAGGTCTACATCGTGACCACCGACACCCACTTCTCGCACAAGGTATGGCACGAAACTTCGCCGGCCGTTGGCAAGGCACAGTTCCCGCTGATCGGCGATCCGACCCACCAGCTGACCAACGCTTTCGGCGTGCACATCGCTGAAGAAGGTCTGGCTCTGCGTGGCACCTTCGTGATCAACCCGGAAGGCGTGATCAAGACCGTTGAAATCCACTCCAACGAAATCGCTCGCGACGTCTCCGAGACCCTGCGCAAGCTGAAGGCAGCTCAGTACACCGCCGCTAACCCGGGTCAAGTTTGCCCGGCCAAGTGGAAAGAAGGCGAAGCCACTCTGGCTCCGTCGCTGGACCTGGTTGGCAAGATCTAAAAACGGTTTCAGAGCTACTGCGCTCGGCCAGGCAGCGTTGTAATCAGACTCGGGCTTGTCATGTACTTCAGTACACTCCGCGCCCTCGCCAGATTACGCCTTGCCTAGCCATCGCTCGCGACGCTCTGAATTCCGTTTTGTAGTTGCTACCTGCGCTGTTTGGGCCACTAACCGGCCCTTGTGGTGCCCGATGCCCGGGCGCGATCCGTCCGGGCATTTTATTGCCCGAATTTTCGTATTTGAGGAATTTCCGCCATGTTGGACGCCAATCTTAAAGCCCAGTTGAAGGCCTACCTGGAAAAGGTCACCCTGCCGTTCGAGATCGTCGCGTCCCTCGATGACAGCGCGAAATCTCAGGAACTGCTGGGCATGCTCCAGGACATCGTCGGTCTGACCGACAAGATCACCCTCAAGACCGACGGTAGCGATGCCCGCCGTCCGTCTTTCGCCCTGAATCGTCCGGGTGAAGACACTGGCGTTGCCTTCGCCGGTATCCCCATGGGTCACGAGTTCACCTCGCTGGTGCTGGCGCTGCTGCAGGTGGGCGGCCATCCGTCCAAGCTGGATGCCGACACCATCGCGCAGATCAAGAGCATCGAAGGCAAGTTCGAGTTCGAGACCTATTTCTCGCTCTCCTGCCAGAACTGCCCGGATGTGGTTCAGGCGCTGAACCTGATGGCCGTGCTCAACCCCAATATCCGCAACGTCTCCATCGACGGTGCACTGTTCCAGGACGAAGTCGAGCGTCGCCAGATCATGGCTGTGCCGAGCATCTATCTGAACGGTGAGGTCTTCGCTTCCGGTCGTATGGACGCGAAGGAAATCCTCGCCAAGATCGACACCGGTGCAGCCAACCGCGACGCCGAGAAGATGAGTGCCAAGGACGCCTTCGACGTGCTCGTGGTCGGTGGTGGCCCGGCCGGCGCTGCAGCGGCCATCTACGCCGCACGTAAAGGTATTCGTACCGCGATTGCTGCCGAGCGCTTCGGCGGTCAGGTACTCGACACCATGGCCATCGAGAACTTCATCTCGGTGAAAGAGACCGAAGGCCCGAAACTGGTGCGCGCCCTGGAAGAACACGTCAAGGAATACGAAGTCGACGTGATGAACCTGCAGCGTGCTTCGGCGCTGGTGCCGGCCAGCAGCGAAGGCGGCCTGCACGAGGTGAAGTTCGAGAACGGCGCTTCGCTCAAGGCCAAGACCGTGATTCTCTCCACCGGCGCACGCTGGCGCGAGATGGGCGTGCCTGGTGAGCAGGAATACAAGGCCAAGGGCGTGTGCTTCTGCCCGCACTGCGACGGCCCGCTGTTCAAGGGCAAGCGTGTAGCGGTGATCGGCGGCGGTAACTCCGGGGTCGAAGCAGCCATCGACCTGGCTGGCATCGTCGCCCATGTGACCCTGCTGGAATTCGCCGACACCCTGCGTGCCGACGCCGTACTGCAGAAGAAGCTGGGCAGCCTGCCGAACGTGACCGTGATCAAGAGCGCGCAGACTACCGAGGTCAAGGGCGACGGCCAGAAGGTCAACGGCCTGGTGTACAAGGATCGCGCCACCGAGGAGCTGCACACCGTCGAGCTGGAAGGCATCTTCGTGCAGATCGGCCTGCTGCCCAACAGCGACTGGCTCAAGGGTAGCGTGGAGCTCAACCGCTTCGGCGAGATCATCGTCGATGCCAAGGGTGCGACCAATATCCCTGGCGTATTCGCGGCTGGTGACGTGACCACTGTGCCGTACAAGCAGATTGTTATCGCCATGGGCGAAGGCTCGAAGGCATCGCTGTCCGCCTTCGACCACCTGATCCGCCATAGCTGATCGGTTGTTGCACCAACGCAAAGGCCACCCCTTGGGGTGGCCTTTTCGTTTAAAGGAATCCGTAGGAGCGAGCTCTGCTCGCGAACATCGCAATCCAAGCGATTCG
>JBLUOL010000002.1:0-94769 GCA_048065775.1 Pseudomonas sp. GW6 | reverse complement strand
TGACGACCGGGTGCCTGGGCAGCCGACTGCGCCGGCGGCGTGGCCTGGCGGGTCTGGTGGCTGGGCGCGGAGCCGAAGGATTTGCCACCGCCAAAACGTTTGGCGTGGGCTTCGAAGCTGAAGGTCAGTGCCAGGCACAGCACCATGGCGATACTGAGGAAACGCTGCATCACGGTTTTCTCTCTTGTGGAAAAGCTTGGTAGGCATCTTGCCCGTCATGGGTGGGCATGACCAGTGACAGAATGTTTCCGGCTTTTGCCTGTAGGGCGAGCACCCTGCGATTTGTCCGCGTAGCCCGGATGCAATCCGGGAAGGCCCGCAACCATGGCCCCGGATTTCATCCGTGCTACGGGCGTTGCAGCAGTAGAGGCAGCGGACCGCAGCGTAGTTGGCCACGCAGAAAGGCGCGGAAGGTTGCTGCGTCTTCTTCGGGATGGCGCAGCCAGTGCACGAAGCTGCGCAGGTAGGCGCCGGTGAGCAGGGTTTCCTCGGCGATGCGGCGCAGGTGCAGGCTTTGCCGGCCAGCGGCTTCGCGCCACCACTGCACGGTGCGGCTGATGCGCATCAGGCCGAGCACCTGCAGGTGGATATGCCCGGGTTCGAGCTTGTACAGCAGCATCTGTCCGGTGACGGCCCGGTGGGTAGCGAGGCTGTCGAGCCAGGCCAGCAGGCAGCTTTCCAGACGTTGTTCGGCGTTCAGACCTTGCAAATCGGGATTTCTGGCGTGGCCGAGCATGGCCAGGTCGGCGCGGTCGAACCAGGCCTCCACCAGATCGTCTTTGTCGCGGTAGTGACGGGCGATATCGTCCAGGCCGATGTCGAGCGCGGCGGCGACGTCGAACAGGTGCAGGCGCTCCCAGCCGCAGACGTCGGCCAGTTGCAGGGCGTTATCAAGAATGTGGGCGGGGTCGGTCGGCTTGTTTTTCATCCGTGAAGTATGGCCGCCAGGGCATGAGGCGCAGCCTGGAACGACAAACGGAGCCCGATAGGTCAGATGTGGCCGCGCCGAACGGGTAGGAGCGGCGCCCCGCCGCGAACCTGAGGTAATACAGCTTCGCCCCGGAGCGGGGCTCCCACAAGGGTAAGGGCTATAACCCTGAGCGGCTCAGCGCCAGTCGTACAGCTCCTTTTCCGACAGCGCCTGCATCGAGGTGGCCAGCGCCTGGAAGGCTTGCATCGAGGCCCAGATGCGGCCGTTGAGTTCGCTCTGCGCGGCTAGGTCGCCGAGCACCTGTTCGCTCTCGTTTTGCATGGCCCGCAGCACCTCGTCGGGGAATCGCTTGAGCAGCGTGCCGCTCTTCTTCAGTTCGTCCAGCGCCAGGGCGTTGTGGTAGACGTAGTCGTCCATCATGTCCTGGGTCGCTGCGCGTGCCGCTTCGGTGACGATGGCCTGCAGGTCGGCCGGCAGCGCATCGAATGCCTTCTGGTTGATCAAGAGTTCGAGCACCGATTGCGGCTCCTGCCAGCCGGGGTAGTAGTAATACTTGGCGGCCTTCTGCAGGCCGAAGGCCAGGTCGTTGTAGGGGCTGACCCAGTCGGTGGCGTCGATGGCGCCGGTCTGCAGTGCGGTGAAGATTTCGCCACCCGGCATCACCACGGTGGTCGCACCCAGGCGGCTCCAGACTTCGCCGCCGAGGCCCGGCATACGGATCTTCAGGCCTTTGATGTCAGCCAGGCTGTTGATTTCCTTGTTGAACCAGCCGCCCATCTGCATGGTGCTGTTGCCCGCCGTCAGCGGCTTGAGGCCGAACGGTGCATAGGCTTCGTCCCACAGCGCCTGGCCGCCGCCTTTGTTCAGCCAGGCGTTCATTTCCAGGGTGGACAGGCCGAAGGGCACCGCACCGAAGAACTGTGCGGCCGGCACCTTGCCCTTCCAGTAGTAGGGCGTGCCGTGGCCGAGTTCGGCCGTGCCGCGCGACACCGCGTCGAACACTTCCAGCGCCGGCACCAGCTCGCCAGCGGCATAGACCTTGATGGTCAGGCGCCCGGCGCTCATGGCGTTGACGCGCTCGGCCAGGCGTTCGGCTGCGGTGCCGGTGCCGGGTGCGTTCTTCGGCCAGGTGGTGACCATCTTCCAGTGGAAGGTCTGGGCGGGGGCTGCGGCCTGGTCGGCCGGCGCGGAGTCGTCCTTGCAGCCGATGAGGCCGAAGGCGAGCAGGGGCAGGAGGAGCAGCGAACGAAGATGCATCGGCAGTTATCCCTAAGAAAAACGGGGCTCTTGGCCCCGTTCAGTTGGCTCAACGCCAGTTGTACAGCTCTTTCTCGGTCAGCGCCTGCATGGCGCTGGCCTCTTCGAGGAAGGCTTTCTGCGAGGCCCAGATGCGGCCGTTGAGGTCGTTCTCGGCAGCCAGAGCTTCGAGCACCACGTTGGATTGCTCACGCATGGCTTGCAGCACCTCGTCCGGCAGACGCTTGAACTGCACGCCCTCGCTCTTCAGGCTTTGCAGCGCCTTGGCGTTGTTGAACACGTAGTCGTCCATCATATCCAGGGTCGCGGCGCGCGCGGCTTCGACGACGATGGCCTGCAGGTCGGCCGGCAGCGCGTCGAAGGCTTTCTGGTTGACCATGGATTCGACCACGGCCTGCGGCTCCTGCCAGCCCGGGAAGTAGTAGTACTTGGCCGCCTTGTGCAAGCCGAAGGCCAGGTCGTTGTACGGGCCGACCCAGTCGGTGGCATCGATGGCGCTGGTCTGCAGGGAGGTGAAGATTTCGCCTCCCGGCAGGTTGACGGTGATCGCGCCGAGCTTGCTCCAGACTTCGCCGCCGAGGCCCGGCATGCGGATCTTCAGGCCCTTGATGTCGTCCAGGCTGTTGATTTCCTTGTTGAACCAGCCGCCCATCTGCATGGTGGTGTTGCCGGCCGGCAGCGGCTTCACGCCGAAGGGTGCGTAGGTTTCGTCCCACAGCGCCTGGCCACCGCCGTGGCTGAGCCAGGCGTTCATTTCCAGAGTCGAAAGACCGAACGGCACGCTGCTGAAGAACTGCGCAGCCGGGACCTTGCCCTTCCAGTAGTACGGGGTGCCGTGGCCCATCTCGGCGGTGCCGCGGGAAACGGCATCGAATACTTCCAGCGCCGGCACCAGCTCACCGGCGGCGTAGACCTTGACGGTCAGGCGCCCGGCGCTCATGGCATTTATACGTTCGGCCAGACGTTCGGCAGAGGTGCCCAGGCCGGGGAAGTTCTTCGGCCAGGACGTGACCATCTTCCAGTGGATGATTTCTGCCGGCTTGGCAGCGGCTTGCTCGCTGGCAGCCTTGTCTTCTTTGCAGCCAACCAGGCCGATGGCGGCGATCAGCGCCAGAGCGGTGCCGAACAGATTGCGGCGATTCATCGATTATCTCCAGGTACGGTGTACTAACAGGCTTCGAGCTTGGCGTATGCCAGCATCAGCCACTTACTGCCTTCGTTTTCGAAATTCACTTGGACCCGCGCCTGGGCGCCAGCACCCTCGAAATTGAGGATGGTGCCCTCGCCGAACAGGCTGTGGTGTACGCGTTGGCCCAGACTGAAGGGCGTCTGCGGTACGGCGCTGCCGGCGAACAGACTGCCGCCACCCATCGAGCTGGTGCTCACCGGGCGGCTGACGCTGTTGCTCAGGCGCACTTCCTGAATCAGCGGTGCGGGGATTTCGCGGACGAAGCGCGACACCTTGTTGTAGGTCTCGCTACCGTAGAGACGCCGGGTTTCGGCGTAGCTGATCACCAGCTTCTGCATGGCACGGGTAATGCCGACATAGGCCAGGCGGCGTTCTTCTTCCAATCGGCCCGGTTCTTCCAGGCTCATCTTGTGCGGGAACAGACCCTCTTCCATGCCCACCAGGAACACCAGGGGGAATTCCAGGCCCTTGGCACTGTGCAGGGTCATCAGTTGAATGCTGTCTTCGTTCTCGGCGGCCTGGGTGTCGCCGGCCTCCAGCGAGGCGTGGGTGAGGAAGGCCTGCAGCGGGGTCAGCTCGTCGTCTTCGTCATTCTCGAAGGCGCGCGCGGCGCTGACCAGTTCCTCGAGGTTCTCTACCCGGGCCTGGCCCTTCTCGCCCTTTTCCGCCTCGTGATAGGCGAGCAGGCCACTCTTTTCGATGACCACCTGGGTCATCTGGTGCAGGGGCATGGCAGCGACTTTCTCGTCGAGGTTATTTATCAAATCGATGAATGCGGTCAGCGCCCCGGCGGCCTTACCGGACAATGTTTTTGTTGCGAGCATTCGGCGAATAGCCGCCCACATTGGTAGCTCATGCTCACGCGCAAATTGGCGAATGTTTTCTACCGTTTTTTCGCCGATACCACGTGCAGGCACGTTGATGATTCTTTCTAGCGCCGGATCGTTGTCTCGTGCGTCGAGCAGGCGCAGATAGGCCATGGCGTTCTTGATCTCCGCGCGCTCGAAGAAGCGCTGACCACCGTAGATGCGGTAGGGGATCTTCTCGCGCAGCAGCGCCTCTTCCAGCACGCGCGACTGGGCGTTGGAGCGATAGAGAATGGCGATCTCGCTGCGCTTGAGGCCGTCCTTGCGCAGGGCGTCCTCGATGGTCTCGACCACGTAGCGCGCTTCGTCGTGCTCGTTGAAGGCGGCATACAGGGCCAGCGGCTCGCCGTCGCCGACGTCGGTGCGCAGCTCCTTGCCGAGGCGGCCCTGGTTGTTGGCGATCAGCGCGTTGGCGGCATTGAGGATATTGGCCGTGGAGCGGTAGTTCTGCTCCAGGCGGATGATCTCGGCATCGGCGAAATCGCTGTCGAACTGCTGGATATTCTCGATCTTCGCGCCGCGCCAGCCGTAGATCGACTGATCGTCATCGCCCACCACCATCAGGCTCTCGCCGCCCTTGGCGAGAAAACGCAACCAGGCGTACTGCACGGCGTTGGTGTCCTGGAACTCGTCGACCAGGATATGGCGGAAGCGACGCTGGTAGTGCTCCAGCAGCCCGGCGTGGTCGCGCCAGAGGTCGAGGGCGCGCAGCAGCAGTTCGGCGAAGTCGATGACACCGGTGCGCGCGCAGGCCGCCTCGTAGGCTTCATAGATGCTGCGCATGGTGGCCAGGAACAGGTCGCCGCTGGCCTGGATACCTTGCGGGCGGATGCCCTCGTCCTTTTGCCCGTTGATGAACCACTGCGCCTGCTTGGCCGGCCAGCGTTGTTCGTCCAGGCCCAGTTCACGGATCACCCGCTTGATCAGGCGCTGCTGATCGTCGGAGTCGAGAATCTGAAAGTTCTCGGCCAGCTTCGCTTCCTTCCAATGCGCGCGCAGCAGGCGGTGGGCCAGGCCATGGAAGGTACCGACCCACATTCCCGCCGGGGCGTGGCCGAGCACATCTTCGATGCGGTGACGCATCTCGGCGGCGGCCTTGTTGGTGAAGGTCACCGACAGGATGCTGTGCGCCGAGACATCCAGGCGCTGGATCAGGAAGGCGATGCGATGCACCAGCACGCGGGTCTTGCCCGAACCGGCACCGGCCAGCACCAGCTGATGGCCAGGCGGCGTGGTGACCGCATGGTGCTGGGCGGGATTGAGGGTCGTGAGTCTGTGGTCGAGGTCATTTTGCATCGCGGCATTCTAGGGGGCCGGACAGGGGAGGGCAAACCGTCAGCCAGGCGCGGTGAAACGAGCCGGACGCAACCGACGACTGGTGGGTCATGGCGCAGATGTGCATGGATAGAAGGCCAAAGGCCACCATGGCTCGTCAGCGCTCGCCAAAAGTTGGGCGCCAAGCTGTGAAAGGGGCCACATCGTTGTTGGGCACAGCGTCTGTCTCGGGTATTCTCCCGCGACGTCAGGGTTGGGAGCGCCACAGAAAGCGCCCAGTACCCTTAGGCAACCATTACAAGAAAATCGCCTATGACCGCCACGACTAGCGCCGTAGTTCAAGAGGTGACGCTGGACCCGCATCAGGCTGAACGTCAGTTCGCCACGGATATTGCCGTTGAGCGTACCCGTCTGTTGTTCCAGGGTTCGCGCTTGCCCACGTTGCTCATGCTGCTGGTCGGCCTGGCCTGCAGCTTATTGCTGTGGAGTCAGCAGAGCGCACCGATGCTCGCTGCCTGGCTGGGTTGGGTGGTGCTGCTGGCGCTGTTGCGCCTGACCCAGGTGAATGCCTTCAACGAGGCGCTGCCCAGTCGTCAGGCCGAGCCCTATTGGCGACGGATTTTCCTCTTCGGCGCCGGTGCTTCCGGGCTGACCCTCGCCTTCGCCGTGATCGTGCTGGTGCCTACCGATGTGTTCTACCAGCAGGCGCTGGTCTACGGCCTGATCGCCGCAGCGATCCTCTCGGCCAGCGTGGCCTATGCCGTCAGCCTGCCCGCTTTCCTCACCTTCGCCTTGCCCTGCCTGCTGCCGTCGGCCGGCTTCCTGCTGCTCTCGGGCAGCGGCCTGCAACGTGGTTGGGGGTTGCTTAGCGTGATTCTGTTTCTTGCCCTGCTGGTGGTGGCCTGGCAGGTCAACCGCCTGGTGCAGCGCAGCCTGCAGCAGCGTTTCCACAACCTGGCGTTGATCAGTAACCTGGAGCGTGCCAAGCAGTGTGCCGAAGGGCTCAACGAAGAACTGGCGCGCGAAGTGGAACAGCGTCGTCGCGCCGAGCGCGAACTGCGCGGAGCTCATGGCGAACTGGAAATGCGTGTGGCCGAGCGCACCCTGGAGCTGGACGAAGCGACCCATGCCCTGGGCAAGAGCCAGGCGCGTCTTGCCCTGGCGCTGGAAGCCAGCGAGCTGGGGCTGTGGGACTGGGACCTGGACAGCGACCAGGTGCACCACTCGCACCTGCGCGAGCTGTTTGGCCTGGAGCCGGGCCAGGTACAAGTGATGCTGCGTGACCTGACGCCGCGCCTGCACCCGGATGACCTGCCGGGGCTGCGTCGGGCGCTGGTCCGGCACCTCAAGGGACGCAGCGAGGATTATCAGATCGAGTACCGCGTGCGCCATGTCGATGGTCACTGGGTCTGGGTCGAAGACCGAGGCCGTGCAGTCGAGCGCGACGCCGCCGGCCGTGTGCGGCGCATGCTCGGTACCCGACGCGATGTCAGCGCGCGACGTCAGCAGGAGCAGCAGCAGCGCCTGGCGGCGACCGTATTCGAGGCGGCCAGCGAAGGCATCTTCATTCTCGACCCCGACTACCGTGTGCTGGCAGTCAACCGCGCCTTCAGCTCGGTGACCGGCTACAGCAGTGAGGAAGTGGTCGGGCGCACGGTGACCAGCCTGATCGGCAGCCGTGAGATGCGCAGGCAGTACCAGATGATCCGTCAGGAGCTGGACAGTAGCGGCACCTGGCAGGGCGAACTGATCGAGACGCGCAAGAGCGGCGAACTCTACCCGCAATGGCTGCAGCTCAACCTGATACGCGACGCCAGCGGCCGGCCCAGCCAAATCGTCGGCTTCTTTGCCGACCTCAGCGCGCGACGCGAGGCCGAGGAGCGCCTGCGCTACCTGTCGCACTACGATGATCTGACCGGCCTGGCCAACCGCAGTCTGTTCAAGGAGCGTCTGCACGAGGCCAGCCAGCGTGCCCGCCAGAGCGGCCGCAGCATTGCCCTGGTGCACATCGACCTGGACCGTTTCAAACTGCTCAACGACAGCCTCGGCCATGAAGTGGCGGACCAGTTGCTGCGGCAGATGAGCCGTCGCCTGACCCAGGCCGTACCGGAAGCTGACTGCATTGCACGGCTGTCGGGTGATGAGTTCGCCATCATCCTTGATGCCTATGGCAGCCTTTCCAGCCTGGCACGGGTGGCCAGTCGGCTACTGGCCAAGTTGCGTGTGCCAATGACCGTTGGTGGCCACGAGCTGGTGGTCAGCGCCTCGCTGGGTATCAGCCTGATGCCGGACTATGCGCGCGAGATCAGCGCGCTGATCAGCCAGGCCAATATGGCCGTACAACATGCCAAACACCTGGGCGGCAACACCTTCCAGTTCTTCACCGATAACCTGCAGGCCTGCACCCTGGAGCGCCTGCAACTGGAGAACCAGCTGCGCAAGGCCATCGACGAAGGCCAGCTGGAGGTGTTCTACCAGCCCAAACTGAACCTCGCCGACGACCAGCTCAATGCTGCCGAGGCGCTGGTGCGCTGGCGCCATCCGCAACAGGGCATGGTGCCGCCGAGCGAGTTCATCGGTCTGGCCGAGGAAACCGGGCTGATCGCACCGATTGGCGAGTTCGTGCTGCGTCAGGCCTGCCAGCAGGCGTGTGAATGGCAGCGCCAGGGGCTGGCGCAGATACGAGTGTCAGTGAACATCTCGGTGTATCAGTTACGTCAGGGCAACCTCACCAGTCTGGTGCGCCAGGTGCTCGAAGAAACCGGCCTGGCGCCGCAGTACCTGGAGCTGGAACTGACCGAAAGCCAACTGCTGGATAACGTCGACAGCGTCATCGTCACCTTCCGCCAGTTACGGGAGCTGGGGGTCAAACTGGCCATCGACGACTTTGGCACCGGCTACTCCTCACTCAGCTACCTCAAGCGCTTCCCGGTGCATTACGTGAAGATCGACCAGACCTTCATCCGCGATCTCTCGCCCGGTGGCGAAGACGCGGCGATCACCCGTGCGATCATTGCCATGGCCCACAGCCTGGAGCTGAAAGTGGTGGCCGAGGGCGTGGAAACTCAGGCACAGATGGACTTTCTCAAGAGCCAGAACTGCGATGAGATCCAGGGTTTTCTGATCAGCCGCCCGGTGGAGGCAAGCGCCTTCGCCGAGCTGCTGCGTGCGCAGATCGATAATCCACTGGACTGAACAGCATTTGCTCGCTACCCAGGTAGCCTGCGTTCACTTGGCGAACAGCTGGCCGATGTCCTTGAACGCCTTGAACTCCAGCGCGTTGCCGCAGGGGTCGAGGAGGAACATGGTGGCCTGCTCGCCGACCTGGCCCTTGAAGCGTACATAGGGCTCGATGACGAACTTCGTCTCGCGGCTGCGCAGGCGCTCGGCCAACGCTTCCCAGTCGGCCCAGCCGAGCACCACGCCGAAGTGCGGCACCGGCACGTCGTGGCCGTCCACGGGGTTGCTGGCGGCCGACTCCTGGTAGGCCATCTTCGGCGCTTCATGGATCACCAACTGGTGGCCGAAGAAATCGAAGTCTATCCAGTGGTCGCTGCTGCGACCCTCGGCACAGCCGAATACCTCGCCGTAGAAATGTCGGGCTGCTGCCAGGTCATGAACGGGAATTGCCAGGTGGAAGGGCGCAAGGGACATCACGGAATACCTCTGGTTATTGTCTGTCGGGCTAGCCTAGCAACAGCCAAATCGATTGAAAGCGAATATCCTTACTCGCAAGCTCAAATACTTTTGATCAATCGAGGCGTCCATGCTGCGTGAGCTGAAAACCTTCGTCACCGTAGCCCGACATGGCACCTTCGCCGCTGCGGGGCAGCGCGTAGGGCTGACCCAGTCTGCCGTCAGCGCGCAGATGCGCGTGCTGGAGCAGAACCTTGGTGTGCGCCTGTTTGATCGCAGCGGTCGTAGCGCGGTGCTCAGTGCCGGTGGACGCCACGCCTTGCCGTTAGCAGAACAGATACTGGGTCTTTACGCGCAGATGGCGGTGCCGACGGCGCTGGCCGAATGGCAGGGCGAACTCAAAATTGGTGCCATCGCCAGTGTCCAGACAGGGCTGTTGCCCGAGGCCCTGGTGCGCTTTCGTACTCAGGCCGCACGGGTCGAGCTGAAGCTGGTGCCGGGTGTCTCGCTCGATCTGCTGGGGCAGGTGGATGCCGGTGAACTGGATCTGGCGGTACTGATCCGTCCGCCCTTCGAGTTGCCCAAGGAACTGATGCAGGTCCCCCTGGCTCGCGAACCCTTCGTGCTGATCGTACCGCCTGGCCTGCCGGGGGACGATCCGCTGCAACTGCTGCGCGAGCAGCCCTTCGTGCGTTATGACCGCCGTTCCTTCGGTGGTCGCCAGGTCGAGCGTTTCCTCCGCGAACAACGGCTGACGCCCCGCG
Organism: Pseudomonas sp. GW6; assembly: GCA_048065775.1. Taxonomy (GTDB): domain Bacteria; phylum Pseudomonadota; class Gammaproteobacteria; order Pseudomonadales; family Pseudomonadaceae; genus Aquipseudomonas. The sequence continues at coordinate 84,851 of JBLUOL010000002.1, read as the reverse complement.
AGGCGCTAGAGCTGGACGAGCTGGAGGCCATCGTGCGTATGGTCGAGTGTGGGCTGGGTGTATCGCTGATACCGCGTGCCGGCTTGTGGTGTAACCGGCCCCAGGCGCTACGCGTACTGGAACTGGGTGAGCTCACCTTCCACCGCGAGTTGGTCGCGACCCTGCGCCGCGCCCAGCGCCAGCCGGCGCTGGACTGGTTGCTGCAGTGCCTGGCTGATCCAACCTATGATGAGGTTTCCTGTCGAGCGGAGGTCTGACGGATGAACAAGGATATCGGCGAGATCAACGGCGCCTGCCATTGCGGCGGTGTGCGCTTTCACGTGACCTTGAGCGATGGCCTGCACAGCGCACGGCGCTGCAACTGCTCCTACTGCCGCATGCGCGGGGCGGTGGCGGTCTCGGCCGAGCTGGCCGGCTTTCGTCTTCTGCAGGGTGAAGACTTGCTCACCACCTATCGCTTCAACACCCAGAGCGCCGCGCATTTCTTCTGTTCACGCTGTGGCATCTACACCCACCACCAGCGCCGCTCCAACTCCCGCCAGTACGGTGTCAATGTCGCCTGCCTGGAGGGCATCAGCCCGTTCGACTTCGCTGAGGTGCCGGTCAGCGACGGCATCGCCCATCCCAGTGACGACCCTAGCGGCGCCGGGCCGCGGCAAGCCGGTGTACTGCGCTTTATCCCGTCGTGAGCACGCCGCTCATCGCGCAGACATGAAAATGCCGCGCGGCTTTGCAGCGGCGCGGCATCGGGTACAGCTCAGGGTGTCAGCGGCGATCAGAACGCCGGGACGACGGCGCCCTTGTACTTCTCTTCGATGAACTGCTTGACCTCGGCGCTGTGCAGGGCCTTGACCAGCTTCTGCACGGCGTCGCTGTCCTTGTTGTCGGCGCGGGTCACCAGGATGTTCACGTACGGCGAGTCGCTGCCTTCGATGGCCAGGGCGTCCTTGGTCGGGTTCAGCTTGGCTTCCAGGGCGTAGTTGGTATTGATCAGGGCGAGGTCGACCTGGCTCAGCACGCGCGGCAGGGTGGCCGCTTCCAGTTCACGCACCTTGATGCCTTTCGGGTTCTCGACGATGTCCTTCGGCGTGGCGAGGATGCCGGCTTCCGGCTTGAGCTTGATCACACCGGCCTTCTGCAGCAGCAGCAGGGCGCGGCCGCCGTTGGTGGCGTCGTTGGGGATGGCCACGGTGGCGCCTTGCGCCAGCTCGCTCAGGTTCTTGATCTTGCTGGAGTAGGCGCCGAAGGGCTCGACGTGCACGCCGGCAACGCTGACCAGTTCGGTCTTGCGGCTGGCGTTGAACTCGTCCAGGTACGGCTGGTGCTGGAAGAAGTTGGCGTCGAGGTTCTTCTGCTGCACCTGCAGGTTGGGCTGCACGTAGTCGGTGAATACACGCACCTTCAGCTCCACGCCTTCTTTGGCCAGGGCTGGTTTGACGAACTCGAGGATCTCCGCGTGCGGCACCGGGGTGGCGGCGACGTTGAGGGTTTCGGCCTGGGCCGAGAAGGCCGCGCAGGCGGCGATGGCAGTCAGCAGCTTCTTCATTTCAAGGTTCCTTTTGGGAAGGTTGGTGCGGGTCTCGCGGGTAGCGAGTCGCCGCTTTTCATCATTTACGGGAAAAATGCACCACCAGGCGATCCCCGACCATCTGCAGCACCTGCACCAGAATCAGCAGCAGGATCACGGTCACGGCCATCACGTCCGGTTGGTAGCGCTGGTAGCCGTAGCGCACGGCCAGGTCGCCGAGGCCGCCGCCGCCGATCAGGCCGCTCATGGCGGTGTACGACACCAGGGTAATCGCGGTGACGGTGGTGGCCGCTAGCAGGCCGGGCAACGCCTCGGGCAGCAGCGCGCGGGTGATGATCTGCCAGGTAGTGGCGCCCATGGCCTGGGTCGCCTCGATGATGCCGCGTTCCACCTCGCGCAGGGCGGTTTCCACCAGGCGCGCGAAGAACGGCGTGGCACCCACCACCAGCGGCGGAATGGCGCCAGCCACGCCCAGCGAGGTGCCGACCAGCAGCTCGGTGAAGGGGATCATCAGGATCAAGAGGATGACGAAGGGCACCGAGCGCAGGATGTTCACCACCAGCGACAGCGCGCCATACAGAGCCTTCTGCTCGAACAGCTGGCGCGGGCCGGTGAGGAACAGCAGCACGCCAAGTGGCAGGCCGAGCAGCACGGTGAACAGCATCGAGCCGAGCAGCATGTTCAGGGTGTCGAGGCTGGCCTGCCAGATTTCCGGCCAGAACACGTTGGGCAGCAGTTGTTCGAGCATCAGCGCAGTACCTCCAGATGCACGTCGGCGGCTTCGAAGCGCGCCAGCGCGGCGTCGATGTCGCCACCGGTCAGGGCCAGGGTGAGCTGGCCGTAGGGGGTGTCCTTGATGCGGTCGATGCGCCCGGCGAGGATGCTGTAGTCCACACCGGTCTCGCGGGCCACGGTGCCCAGCAGCGGTGCGTAGGTGGCTTCGCCCTGGAAGGTCAGGCGCAGGATGCGGCCTTCGACATGAGCGAAGTCATCGCGCTGTTCGGCTTCGTCGACATGCTCGGACTCCTGCACGAAACGCTTGGTGGTCGGGTGCTGCGGGTGCAGGAACACCTCGGCCACCGGGCCTTCTTCGACGATGACGCCGGCATCCATCACCGCCACGCGGTCGCAGACGCGGCGGATCACGTCCATCTCGTGGGTGATCAGCACGATGGTCAGGCCCAGTTCGCGGTTGATCTCGGCCAGCAGGTGCAGCACGGCGGTGGTGGTCTGCGGGTCGAGGGCGCTGGTGGCCTCGTCGCACAGCAAGATCTTCGGTCGCGTGCTCAGCGCACGGGCGATGCCGACGCGCTGCTTCTGCCCACCGGAGAGCTGCGCGGGGTATTTGTTGGCGTGATCCTGCAGGCCGACGCGGGCCAGCAGCTCGGCGACGCGGGCGTCGATCTCGGCGCGGCTCAGCTCGCCGGCCAGGCGCAGCGGCATGGCGATGTTGTCGGCGACGGTCTTCGACGACAGCAGGTTGAAGTGCTGGAAGATCATCCCGACCTGCTGGCGGAAGCGACGCAGGCCATTGGCATCGAGGGCGGTGACATCGACGCCGTCGATCTCGATGCGACCGCCGGAGGGTTCCTCCAGGCGGTTGATCAGGCGCAGCAGGGTGCTCTTGCCGGCGCCGGAATGGCCGATGATGCCGAACACCTGGCCGCTGCCGACCTGCAGCGTGGTGGGCTGCAGCGCCGGAATCTCGCGACCGGCGACGCGGTAGGCTTTGTGGACGGATTGAAACTGGATCACGCGAACGACCTTTTGGGTGTGTTCAAGGGCGGGCCCCCAGGTGGAAGGGGCCGGCCATCGGGCGCCGGGTGGGGCGCAAAAGGGCGCTAGTTTACCCGGCGGTGTTTAGGCCGAGAAAATCTTTGTTGGCCTATGGTTATTACAAAATTGCATTACCGATAAGCGAAGGCATCAGTTGCGCTTTGGGCTCAACAGCAGGCGTGGCACCTGTTGCGGAGCGATCTTCTGGCTCAACTGCGGACGAAAGCTTGGGTCGAGTTTCTTGATCCGCGCCGACAGCAGCGCCGCAACCCAGGGATAATCCTTGGCCTCGCGTACTTCGATGCGCACGGCGCAGCGAAAGGTCACGACATCCGCCGCCACGCTGTCGAGCAGGCGGCGCAGGTTTTCGTTGTCCTGGTTGTCCAGCATAGGCATGGCCACACTGCTGGTGATGGCGTTCGGATCGATCAGGCGCGCTGTGGGCTCGCTCTCGACCACTGGCGCTGGCTGGCTTGCGGCTACTGGCGCGGTTGCTGCCTTGGCCGCTGCCTGGCGCTCGCTGGCCAGACGCTGCTGACGCAGTTGCTCCTGGCGCTCGGCATCGAGCTTGGCTGCTGCATCGCGTGCCTGTTGCTCGGCAGCCGCCTGGCGTGCCGTACGGGCGCTGTCGATGGCCTGGTTGAGATCGTGACTCAGGGCCGGCGCCTGCGGCATCAGGCTGCGGGCCTGGCCCAGTGCCTGCGCGGCGCGATCCAGATCGCCCTGCTGCAGCGCTTCGCGGCCTTGCTCCATATAGGCCTCGGCCAGCTGGCGCTGGTACTGCTCCAGACGCGTGTCGCGGCTGGCGCGCTGCTGCAGTGTGCTGAGCTGGCTGCGCGCGTCGTCGAGGCGTTCTTCGGCCAGGCTCAGGTCGAGCTGACGGAAGGCGACGACCAGATCGTCGACCGGCGGGAGGCTGTGCTGCTGGCTGCTCTGGCAACCGGCCAGAAGTAGAACCAGAAAAAGCGGAAGACCACGAAAAGCGAACGACTTCATAACTACGCGTCTCGAATTGTGCAAAAAACGCGCAATCATACAGGTTTACGGCCTCGATTTCACGCTGTTCGGGGTCCCGGGCTCATTCATGGGAAAGGGCTGGGGGGAGGTTACAAGGATGAGCCGTAGCCCGGATGCAATCCGGGAACAACATGGCGCAGCTGTCCCGGATTGCATCCGGGCTACGCGCGATGCGCCGTCAACCGCTGCGCTTGGGCAGGGCGAAACTGGCCAGGAACAACGCAGCGGCACTGACCACGATGGATGGCCCGGCCGGCGTGTCCTGATACCAGGACAGCGCCAGGCCGCAGCACACCGCCAGCAGCCCGAGCAGACTGGCGCCCACGGCCATCTGCTCCGGCGTGCGCGCGTGGCGCTGGGCAGCGGCCGCGGGGATGATCAACAGCGAGGTGATCAGCAGTACGCCGACGATCTTCATCGCCACGGCGATCACCACGGCAATCAGCAGCATCAGCGCCAGGCGAATCGCCGCCACCGGCAGGCCTTCGACCCGTGCCAGTTCCTCGTGCACGGTGATCGCCAGCAGCGGTCGCCACAACCAAGCCAGCAGCGCCAGCACCAGCGCGCTGCCGCCGATGATCCAGGCCAGATCGCTGGGGCTGACGGCGAGCAGGTCGCCGAACAGGTAGCTCATCAGGTCGATGCGCACGTCATGCATGAAACTCAGCGCCACCAGACCCAGCGACAGGGTGCTGTGGGCGAGGATGCCCAGCAGGGTGTCGGAGGCCAGCGGCTGGCGCTGCTGCAGGGTCACCAGCAGTACGGCGAGCAGCACGCAGCCGACGGTCACCGTCAGGGTCGGGCTGACGTCGAGCATCAGCCCCAATGCCACGCCAAGCAGGGCAGCATGGGACAGGGTGTCGCCAAAATAGGCCATGCGCCGCCACACCACGAAGGAGCCGAGCGGGCCGGCCACCAGGGCCAGGGTAAGGCCGGCGAGCAGGGCGTTGAGGAGGAAATCGGGCATCAGTGTTTGCAACCAGGGCCATGAACGTGAGCCGGGCCGTGGATGGTCAGGCCGGGCTGAACCACGCCGCCATGCAGGTCGTGCGCGTGGTCATGATGGTGGTGGTAGACGGCGAGGCTCTTGGCGTCCTGACCGAACAGTTCGATGAACGCCGGGTCGCCGCTGACCTGCTCCGGGTGGCCGGAGCAGCAGACATGGCGGTTGAGACAGACCACCTGATCGGTGGCGCTCATCACCAGATGCAGGTCATGCGAGACCATCAGCACGCCACAGCCATGGCGCTCGCGCAGTCGCGAGATCAGTCGATACAGCTCGGCCTGGCCGGCGACATCGACGCCCTGCACCGGCTCGTCGAGCACCAGCAGTTGTGGCTCGCGCAGCAGCGCGCGGGCCAGCAGCACGCGCTGCATCTCGCCACCGGAAATGCTCTGCAGCGGGCTGTCGATCACCTGTTCCGCACCGACCTCGGCCAGTGCTGCCAGGACGCGTTTGCGATCCACCCCCGGTACCAGGCGCAGGAAACGCAGCACCGACAGCGGCAAGGTGGCGTCGACGTGGAGTTTTTGTGGCATGTAGCCGATGCGCAGGCGTGGCGCCCGACGCACGTTGCCACGCTCAGGCTGCAGCAGGCCGAGCACCACGCGCACCAGGGTGGTCTTGCCCGCACCGTTGGGCCCGATCAGGGTGACGATCTCGCCGGGTTGTACGCTCAGCTGCACGTCGTCCAGCACAGGCTGGCCGTTGAAGCTGACAGCGACCCCGTCGAGACGGATCAGCGCGTCGCTCATGCCGTGCCCTTGCAGCCTGCGCAGAGGCCGACCACTTCCACGGTCTGGCTTTCGACGACGAAACCGACGCCGGCCGCCCCGTCGACGATGGCCTGGCTGATCGCTGGTTGCTCCAGTTCGGTGGCGGCGTGGCAGCTACGGCAGATCAGAAACTGGCCCTGATGCGCGTGCTCAGGGTGGCTGCAGCCGACGAAGGCGTTGAGGGAGGCGATGCGGTGCACCAGGCCGTTTTCCAGCAGGAAATCCAGCGCGCGGTAAACCGTCGGTGGCGCCGCGCGGCGACCGTCTTCGTCGCTCAATACACCGAGGATGTCATAAGCGCCTAGCGGCTTGTGGCTGGCCCAGACCAGTTCCAGCACGCGCTTGCGCAGGGCAGTCAGGCGCAGGCCCTGGCGCGCGCAGATGGCCTCGGCCTCGGCCAGTGCATGGCTGACGCAACGGGAGTGGTCATGAGGGCGTGCAGCCAGGGGTGTGTCGGTCATGGGCAAGGACGGCGCTGGTGAGAGACGTTATTATATTACCCGTTCAATTCCATCCGAGTATGCCCCGTGTTGCGTCTTTTCTGTCTCTTTACCCTGTTTTTCGTCGCCAGTGCCCAGGCCGAGGTGCGTGTGCTGACCAGTATCAAACCGCTGCAACTGATCGCCGCGGCGGTGCAGGACGGCATCGGCGAACCCGAGGTGCTGCTGCCGCCCGGTGCCTCGCCGCACCACTATGCGCTGCGGCCGTCCGATGTACGGAGAGTGCGTGATGCCGACCTGCTGTACTGGATCGGTCCGGACATGGAGGGTTTTCTACCGCGTGTACTGAGCAGTCGCGACAAGCCCCAGGTGGCGGTGCAGGATCTGCCCGGCATGACCCTGCGCCATTTCGGCGATAGCCACGACGAACACGATCATGACCAAGACGAGCATGATCATGGTCACGAACATGCCAGCGATGAGCTTGGTCATGACCATGATCACCGTCCGGGCAGCCTGGATGCCCACCTGTGGTTGGCCGCCGACAACGCCAAGGTGATCGCCGCCCGCATGGCCGCCGACCTGGCCAAGCTGGATGCCGCCAACGCCGCGCGTTACGCCGCCAATCTGCAAGCCTTCGAAGCGCGCCTGGATGCGCTCGATGGCCGCATTCGCCCGCAACTGGCCGCTTTGCAGGGCAAGCCGTATTTCGTCTTCCACGAAGCATTCGACTATTTCGAGGCCGCCTACGGCCTCAAGCACGCCGGCGTGTTCAGCGTGCTGACCGAAGTACAGCCCGGTGCGCGCCATGTCGCTGCCATGCGCAAGACGCTGCAACAGACCGGCCCGAGCTGCGTGTTCAGCGAGCCGCCGCTGCGCCCGCGCCTGGCCGAAACCCTCAGTGCCGGCTTGCCGGTGAAACTGGCGGAACTCGATGCCCTCGGCGGCGCCCTGCCAGTCAGTGCCAACGGCTATGAACAACTGCTGGAAAACCTGGCAGGCGGCCTGACCGAGTGCCTGAATAGCCTGTAAGACCTTTGGCGTCGTGAACGTTTTTCACGTAGCCCGGATGCAATCCGGGAGCGATGGCAACGGCCCCGGATTGCACCGGGCTGCAACTAATCGAACGTCTTGCCCTGTGGGAGGGGCTTCAGCCGCGACGAGTCGAGCTACGAACTGTAACCACCGCCTCGTTGCCGCCCGCAGGCGCAAACCACTAGGCTTGCGCTTTTGCCGCGAGCGCCCGCCATGTCGCCCACCGCCTCTCGCCCGTCCAACGCCACGCTGGTGCTACTGGCCTCGCTGTACTGCGCGCAGGGCCTGCCTTCCGGGCTGATCGCCCACTCGCTGCCGGTGCTGCTGCGCCAGCATGGCGTCGACCTGGCGCTGATCGGCCTGCTCAAGCTGCTGGCGCTACCCTGGCTACTTAAAGTCTTGTGGGCGCCCTGGATCGACCGTCTGGCCTCGCCCCGCCTGGGCCATCACCGTGGCTGGATCCTGCCGCTGCAAAGTGGCGTGATTGTCTGTGTCGCGGCACTGGCGCTGCTCGCCCCGCAGACGCTGTTCGGCTCCGTCCTGTGGTTGTTGCTCGGCTTGCTGCTACTGATCAACCTGCTGGCCTCGACTCAGGACATCGCCACCGACGGCCTTACCGTGCGCCTGTTGCCTGAACGCTGGCGTGGTCTTGGCAACAGCCTGCAGGTCGGCGGCTACAAGGTCGGCATGATCGTCAGCGGCAGCGGCCTGTTGCTGGTGATCGACCCGCTGGGTTGGAACCTTGCGCTTGGCCTGCTGGCTGGCCTGATCCTACTGATGACCGTGCCGATCTGGCTGTTCCCCGAGCGCCGCGTCCTGCCCTTCCAGCCAGCCCTGGCCGAAACCGCCCTCGGCCCGCGCCTGCTGCTTAACCACTATCGCGGCCTGCTGGTGCAGCCCGGCATGCTGCTGTGGCTGGCGGTGGTGCTGACCTTCAAGCTCGGTGACTCGCTCGGCTCACCCATGATCAAGCCGATGCTGGTGGACCAGGGCTGGAGCACCGGGGAGCTTGGTCAACTGACCCTGATCAGCAGCCTGGCCGGCATCGGCGGCGCCCTGCTCGGCGGCCTGCTCTACGCCCGTATCGGTGTGCTACGCGCGCTGATCCTGTTCGGCGCCCTGCAGGCGATCGGCATCGCCGCCCTGGCGCTGCTAGTGGGGCAAGGCGCCAACACCGGCCTGGTCTATGCCGTGACCCTGTTCGAACAGGTGGCTGACGGCATGTCCACCGTCGCCCTGTTCGCCGCCATGATGCGCATGTGCCGCCCGGAACACGAAGGCGCCGACTTCACCCTGCAGGCCTCGGCGCAGTTGCTGCTGTCCGGCTTCGTCGGGGCCAGCAGCGGGGTGCTGGCCAAGGCGTTGGGGTATGAGGGGTTGTTCGTGGTTGCGGGTGGGGTGGGGATGTTGGTGCTGATGGTCGTCTTGAGGCATGGGCGCCGTGTTCAGGGCTGATAAGGGCCAGGAGAACAGGTGTTGCTGGTGCATTCAACAGCAATTAAGGAAGCACGGGGCGTGGTTGTCATTGATGCCCGTGCAGGTGGTGGATGTGTAGCGCGTAGCTTATGAGCCCTGAAGAGCCTCGTTGACCCCGCTACCCTTTGGTGGAACCTGGATGCCCCTGGCTTCCTGGCTGCGGTAGTAGGTCTCGATGTTCAGAGCCGGGTCGATTTTGTTCCGCAGGGTGCAAGGTTGCTGTTGCCAGGGGTGGCTGGTCAGCTTCTCCTTCAGATTCCGGGACGCGGAACTGCGCTTCCAGTCCTCGAAGGTGCGGTCGCGCCAGTAACGCTCGGGGCGACCGATGGCGGCATCATGGGCGGCGGTAACGGGGTCAAGGTGGCGACTCTGTTCCAGCACGGGCAGGTCGGGCAGCGGCTGCTCGACATCCATGTAACGCTGCAGGGTATCCCAGAAGGCGTAGAGGTTGGCCTTGTCGAGGCCCAGGCTGTGCATCTTCATGCCCAGGCAGACCTGGTTATCGGTGTAGCGATGATGCAGCCAGAGCACGTAGTCATGCCCGCCATGAGGCGTGACCTGCAGTTGCATGACCGGATCGAATTCGTAGAAGGGCGCGATGAAGGGAGAACGGAAGCGCCTGCCGATACGCACCATGCCGTCACGTCGGTTGAAGCCGCTGCCGTCGTGGTTATAGATCAGGGAATAAAGGCCGATCAGCAGGTCGACGCCGATGATGGCCATGAAAAGTAGAGCGGCACCAAACCAGAAGGCCGTTTGCTCACTCCAGTATCCCCAGAGCGCACCTTGATGCCAGGCAATGACACCGGCAGTTATTACGCCAAGTACACCACCCAATATATAGGTCAGCCAAGGTCTTGAAGTGGCATGCAAGCATAATGCTGATATGGATGCTATCACTCCGATGGGGATGATAATGCTGCCATGATCAGAGATCACGGCCAGCTCGATTGTCCATGGTAAACAGAACAGCGTTACGCTCAGAATTTTCAATATGAATAAGAAATGCAGTGTTTTGTCACTGTTTTCAAAGTTCCATCTCTGAGCATCACAATAGATCTGCTGTTTACGCCTCTCCTTGGTTTGCCTCTCATAGGTCAGTTGGGATTCGCTCATCAGCTGGCCTTCGATCTCGGATATCGAATCCAGGTTGGCGTAATGTCCCCATTTCAAGGCAGTGTCGAACAGCCCTTGTCTGTCGCGAATTGGTGGTGGCAGTGCGGGTAGTGCCTGGCCACGATAGGCAGCAGGGCCGTAAGTCTCGGTGGTCATACCTTGAATTCCTGGGTTTCAATCTGCCAGTAAGGTGCTTCGTCAGGCTGAGTGTTCGGCGCGGGTGGTCGAGAAAAGGCTGGCTGATAGGGGCGCCAGGTTTTCGGACTGGGCTGTGGCAGTACCAGTTCGTCGGAATGGCCCGCTTCCTTGGCGAGACGAAACTGGCCGAAGACCTTCAGGCGTTGAGTGACTTTCTGGGCGTGGCGTTGCAATGGCGTTTGTGTCATTACGGGAAACTGCTTCGGCAGGATATAGAGCACCGAAGCATTGTCCAGAGGGTGAGCCGTCAACTTGGCTTCTTCGATGGTGCGCTGATCCCGGCGCTCTACATTGAAGGCTCCCGTGAATGGGAGGACTGCCACTTCTTCCCTGGCATAGAACTGAAAATGTTGGGCATCGAACATGCCCAGTAGGGGCGAATGGACACGTACCGCCCAGTCGTCACGCTCGAAGGGTTGTGCCGATACCTTGCGGCATTCCAGTCCGTTGTTCAGAGGGGCTCGTTGTCTGTTGAGGGCGCCGAGGCCAGAGCGCACGCTGGGTGGCGTCTGGTCGAGCCAATCACCCAGGCGGCTGACCTGAATGACGGGCCTGCCGAGAATGCCGATCAGTTGCTGATAGGCAACTTTCGGATCGCTGAGATGAGCAAAGCGCTGGTCGTCACCGAATACCTTGTCGAGCATGCTGGTTTGGCCATGATCCTTGCCAAATGGCCCATTCTTCATCAGGGCTTCTATGTCGCTGTCGACCAGCCATCCAGCCACAATGTTGCCGCCGATGAACAGCACCGCTCCTGCCACCAACACTATGGGGTTGATGCACATGCCAAAGGCATAGGCCGTCCAGGCCGCTCCACCTGCAGCCGCTACACCATAGGCCAGGGCGGCATCGCGATCACCTTGGTGCCAGGCTCTCTTGGCATCCCAGGCAGTGACAACGCTGGATACAAACATGGCAGAGCCAGACAACGCGCGGAGTACTGGCAAGCGAGTGTTGCCAGTTTGTTCTGCCAGGTTCGCTGCCCATCGAGGGGAGAATTTGGAAATGTTCAGGCGTGGTTTATCAATCAAGCTTACGAGGCGATGTTCGCCACTAAGGATATATTTGGAGAGGTTGCCTGAGGCGGTCGCAAGATCCATATACGCTGAAAAGTTGCCCACTTCATAACGCCAGGCACCATCTCCTGCCTCCTTTCGCAGACTCTTCATCCCTTCTACCTGTGCGCTCAGGTTGTACATGGCGCAGGCTACTGCAATCAGCGGGATGGTGGGATATTTCGCTGTAGTGTCGAGTTTGCTGGCGACCGCATGTTTCCAGGCACTGTACTTGGCCACTTCCGGGTGGTCGGCAGGCGCGGCAATGATTACCCCAGAACCATGATTTGGCAGCCCCTGACCTACCTGGCGCGGACTGGTGGAGGCGACGATCTGTCCCTGAGGGTTGTTGATGTTCAGATATAGATAGTTCTTGCGTGTGATGGCCGCACGCTCGGAAACGGTCAGGCCATTTCTAAGGCCTTCTCCTTGAACACCCAGAATTCTCAGGTTTGAAGCCCGAGCCTGAGACTCGGTGACCAGTTGTATGCCGTGCCAGTTAGGCGAGAGCTTATCGAGCACGGCGAGTGTCGGCCCGAACAGGCGGTTGAACTGGATCGCGACTGTTACATTGGCTGCGTTCAGGCGTTGAACCTGGGTCAGCACAGCCAAGGCGAAGGTGGTCGTGAAATCGTCGATCAGCGCGTGCAGGTTCTTGTAGACCAGTCCCTTGTCCGTATCCTGCGGGTCGATGTTGGCAATATGCAGAAGGCTGCTCATGCCCAGGCGTTGCGGGTCGGGCTCACGCTTCTGCGTGGCCAGGGCGACAAGTCGTTTCACTGCCTCGGGCAGGGCACCATCTACCTTGGCCAGAAATGGCTGGGTAATGGGGTGATGTCCGCTCAGGAGTCGGTCACTCAGTTGGGCGATACGGCCTTGCAGAGGGTTGCTGGCACCCGCCTGGGACAGCGTATCAATGTGCTCCGGCAGTTTCCCCAGCGTGGTGAATATGTCGCTGAAAAGCAGATAGGGTTCCAGCAGGCGTTCATCGTGTGTGTATTGCCAATCCCACAAACTTGCCGCCAGCGGCACATCCGATAACAGATCGGTGAGACGTTGAAGTTGCGAGGCAAGATGGTTTCGGGCCACCTTGCGTTCCCCGTCGAACACGGTGTCCTGAAGTTGCTCAAGATGAAGGTGTTTCTTGAGTTTGCTCAGAGGGCTGCTAGGGCTCTGCAGAACCGAACTGTACAGCGCATGGGCGTATTGGCCATTCGGACGATGCGGAACCAGTGCGTTGAGGGTAAGCAGATAGGATTCCGCCAGGCGTGCTTGCGCGCAGGCGTGTCTGAGTGCGAACAGAGGGTCATCAAGCATAAGCCCGACCAGCCTGGGATAAGCACGCATGTTGCGCTCTGCAAGCACATCCTTGCCGGCTTCCAACGTTGGCAGCGGCTGTGGAGGTGGGTTCTGTGTCGCGGTAGCAAGCTCCTCAAGGCGCATCTGCATGCGGCTGCTCATTTCGTTTGACGGGAGACTGCCAAGGCTGGGCGTGAACAGGGAGGGGTCACCCAGCAAACTTTCGATACTGAAGTCCCGAGGTCTGTAACCCTCTGTCTGGGCACTGATCACGACTGCCGGCATCGCCTGCGTCGGTCGCCATTGTCCTTGGCCGACGACGGCTGCTGACCAAGCGAAGCCCACGTTTTGCGCGCGACTCTTGACTCTGTTCTGGTCAGCCTCCAGCCATTGGATGTATTCCCATGTCCAGGGTTTTTCGCTGTAGGCCATCAGGTAGTTATTGGCGACGGATTGGCCCTGAACCAGGATTGGAATCAACAGAATCTGCTGTTGTTTGCCAACTGAGCGACGATCATCGGCAGGTGCCTTGTTCTCGGCTTGCTTACGCCAATAGGCAAGGTCGACATCCTTCATGTTGCCTTGGCCGTCGCACAGCACCTCGCGCCAAAGCTTACCGTTCTGAAAGACGTAAATACGACCAGAGCGTGGCAGCGCGCCCTTGGGCGCTTCGTTATAGGCACTGTGACCAGGAAGCCGGGCCAGCGGCATTACGGCAAGAAGCGTGTTCTGCTGAATATTCTCTTCTTCATCGTGGCTGCGCATGTCCACGGCAATGGGTAAAGAAAGCTCGCCGCCGTCTTCCCGCTCAATGCTCAGTGCGAGTCTCTTGCGTTGAGAGTCTTCATACTGGGTTCGTTTGCGAACGCCCTGATCAATGGGTTGATCCTTCAACTCGCTCATGCGTCTTCCTCCGGGTCGAGCAATTTAACTTGCCCGCCTTGCTCCGGGTCGCCCCAGACGTCCACGATCAATTGCTGTGGCCCCTTGGCCCCCTTCTCGGTGGGCGGCGGTACGTTGATGTTGGCGGTGCCGGTTTTATCGCCTACTGGCGCGGTGTCTGCGGGTTTGGGCAATACCGGTGGGCTCGGTGCTGCACCCGAACCACTGCCCGGCGCACCGCCGGAGTTGATCTTGATCACCGGCCCGACCAGGGTGACGCCGCCGCTGTCGAGTTTGATGAAGCTGCCGCCGCCCTTGAGGGTCAGTTCGCTGCCGGCTTCGAGCACGACCTTGAGGCCGCTGGAGAGGTGGATTTCCTGGCCGGCCTGGATGAACTGGCCGTTGCCGAGCTTGATGTGCTGGCTGTCGCCAACGGTGAGGTGGTCGTTGGCCTTGATCTCGGTCTTGCGGTCGGCGTGGGTGGTGCGGTGTTCTTCGGCCTTGAAGTGGCTGTAGGCATTGGCCTCGACGGTGTCGTGGCGTTCATGGCCGACGCGGATCTTTTGGTCGTGTTCGATGTTCTCGTCCCAGTCGCGCTGGGCGTGGAGGTAGATCTGCTCGGCGCCCTTGCGATCCTCGATGCGCAGTTCGTTGTAGCCGCCACCGCCGGGGCTGCTGAGGGTCTTGAATACGCTGCGGGTCTTGTTCGCCGGCAGGTCGTAAGGCACCACGTGTTCGGCGTGATACAGGCAGCCGGTTACCAGGGGTTGGTCGGGGTCGCCTTCGAGGAAGGTGACCAGCACTTCCATGCCGATACGCGGGATGGTGATGGCGCCGTAGCGGTCACCGGCCCAGCTGGAGCTGACGCGTAACCAGCAACTGGTTTTTTCATCCGCCTGGCCCTCGCGATCCCAGAAGAACTGCACCTTCACCCGGCCATATTGGTCGCAGTGGATTTCCTCGCCAGCCGGGCCTGTGACCACGGCGCTCTGGCTGCCGAGGATACGCGGCTTGGGGTGGGCCAACTGGGGGCGGAAGGGCACGTTCCAGGGCGTGGCGGTGAAGCGGTTGCGGTAGCCTTGGTGGAAGTCGGTGTCGTCGGCTTTACCCTCGGCTTTGGCATCCTGCGTCGCTCTACCTCCTACATCCCTGTAGTCGTCTCCCGCGGCCCCTCTCCCATGAATGGGAGAGGGGAGATCAAGCACCGACTCTTCCAGCACCTGCGGCTGCTTGCCTTCGTGCAGCACTTCGGTGAGCAGCCAGAGCTGGTTCCAGGCCTCGCGCGGGTGCTCGGTCAGGTCGAGGAAGTGGCCGCTGACCAGGGTCGGCGAGTCGCCGTCGCCCCGGGCCAGTTCGAAGTCGTGGCGGTGGCGCTCCAGGGCGCGCTTGGCCAGGTGCTTGCCGCGTTCGCGGTCGGTGTAGCGGCCCGGGTAGTCGTAGTCTTCCAGCTTGGGTTGGGCATCGCCGTCGGCCTTGGCTTCCAGCTGCAGGCGCGGCTTCTCGAAGTCGTAGTCGCGGCGGGTGACCTGGCTGGTGCGGGTTTCCACGCGCACGCCGAAGTGTTTGATCACTGGGTCATCGGCCACCAGGCCGGTGTCCTGCTGGTAGGCCAGCGGTGCCAGACGCGGGAACACGGTCTGGTCGTCGCCGAAGGTCAGTACATGGCCTTCGCTACTGTGCTGGAAGTGGTAGTGGATGCCTTCTTCCTCGCACAGGCGCTGGACGAAGTGCAGGTCGCTCTCGTCGTACTGCACGCAGTATTCGCGCTCGGGGTAGAGCGAGCCGAGTTGGAATTGGTAAGCGTCGGCCTGGATGCCGTGCTCTTCGAGCACCTGGCCGATGATCTTCTCCACCGTCAGGTGCTGGAAGATGCGCTGATTGGTGCGGTGTGCCAGGTAGGCCAATTGCGGCACCAGGGTCAGGCGGTAACGCGTCATGCGCTTGCCGGATTCGCCCTGGGCGATGCGGTGGATCAGGCCGTGGATGCCGGCGCCGTTCTGATCGAAGGCGAGGAAGGCGCGCTGATGCAGCAGGCTCTCCAGATCGAGGTCGGGGCGTTCGCTGATCAGTTCCACGTCGAAGGCGTAAGATTGGCTGATCGCCTCGCGCCCTTTGAACTCGAGCACCTGCAGGTCGTGTTCGACACCGTCGATGCTGAGGCTGAAATGGGTCTGGTTGGCCTGGGCGAACATTCGTTGTTCCTCTCGATCATTCCATGATGGGCGCGTGGCGCGCTCCAGGTTGTAACCGAATCGGCCGCCGCGCGCTGGCAACGGTCGAGGTTTTCGGCGATTGGCCAGCGCTTTGTGCGCAGCCTGCCGAAACGCAACGGCCAGGACGATGCCTGGCCGCTACGGTGACGCGGACGCGATCCCGCCTTAGGCAGAGATCGGGGTACGCCAGTCGTCGGAGCCGGAAGTACCGGAGACTTCGTGGGTCCAGACGATCTTGCGGTAGGTGAAGTAGACGTCTTCCAGGTGGGTGAAGTGCGCCATGTTCGGGTCCTGGCAGTTCGGCATGCGCGACTGTACGTCGACGATCACGGCGTCTTCCAGTTCGATGGTGAAGTAGTGCTCCTGGGTACCGGTGGAGGAGGTGCGGTACCACTCCAGGCGGCACTTGTTCAGACGCTCGCCGGAGGTCAGGGCGTTGAAGATCAGCGGCGAAGACTTGTCGAAGACCTTGGTGATCATCAGCGGCTTGTGTACGCGCTGGCCGGTCGGTTGGCCGGACTGCGGGTCACGTGGGATGATGACCTGGTGGTTGTAGGCTTGTACCAGAATCTGGTCTTCATGACCTTCCTGGAAAATGTTGCCGACCGAGTCCTCGGTGAAGGTGCCAGCGGTGATCAGACCTTGTTTGGTGCCTTCGAGGGACAGATACGCGGGTGTTGGCATGAGTGCTCTCCTTGCCTGGGTCATGGATCGTGATCGATCCGGGAGCCATGGCTAAAGCGAGCGGCATGCCATAAATATAGAATCCTTTATAAACATGCACTTAGCATGACCTGTTGTGTGTAATTGGTCACGATGAGTGTTTCGTCACGCTATATTGCGCAACAAGTTGCGCAATGCTGTGCAGGTTATTGCGCAGTCTGCTGAAAAGCCTGTATTCACTGGCCTGCGCCAGTTTCAGCGCAGAGTTATCCACAGCACGCTGCGCAAGAAGCTGCCAGGTTGGTCATTCGGCCCAATGCCGCCCGTGACGCTCCAGCAGGTGTTGCAGTTGCTCCGGCCCATCGCTGCCGGCCGGGTAGGGGCGCGGGCTCTGGTAGTGCTGGTGCCAGCCCTGCAGGATGGGATCGACCCACTGCCAGGCCGCTTCCACTTCATCGCGACGCATGAATAGCGTCGAGTCACCATCGATCACGTCCAGCAGCAGACGTTCGTAGGCGTCCCAGCGGCGCTGCTGGTTGAAGGCATTGGCCAGATTGAGGTCCAGCTCCACGGGTTTGAGGTGCATGCCCTTGCCGGGGTTCTTGGCCATCAGCTGCAGGCTGATGCGCTCTTCCGGCTGCAGGCGGATCAGCAACTGGTTGGCTTCGCCCTCATGGAACAGACGATGCGGCACCGGCTTGAACTGGATGAGGATTTCCGAGGTTTTCTTCGCCAGGCGCTTGCCGGTACGCAGGTAGAAGGGCACGCCTGCCCAGCGCCAGTTGTCGATTTCCACCTGCACGGCGACGAAGGTTTCGGTGTCGCTGTCGTTGTCGACGTTCTTCTCGAAGTAGTAGGCGGGCACGTCATGGCCGCCGATCTTGCCGGCTGTGTACTGGCCGCGCACGGTCTTGTCCTGCACGTCGAGGCCGGAGATGGGTTTCAGCGCTTCGAGGATCTTCACCTTTTCGTTGCGCACCGCCTCGGCGTCGAAGCGCACCGGCGCTTCCATGGCCACCAGGCAGAGCAGCTGCAGCAGGTGGTTCTGAATCATGTCGCGCATGGCGCCGGCCTGGTCGTAGTAGGCGCCGCGGTTTTCCACGCCAAGGGTTTCACAGACGCTAATCTGCACGTGGTCGATATGCCCGGCACGCCACACCGGCTCGAACAAGGCGTTGGCGAAGCGCAGCGCCATGAGGTTCTGCACGGTTTCCTTGCCCAGATAATGGTCGATGCGAAACACCCGCGCCTCGTCGAACACGGCGCCGATGGCGGCGTTGATCGCGCGGGCCGATTCCAGCGAGTGGCCGATGGGTTTTTCCAGCACGATGCGCGCTGCAGGACCAGCCAGGCCGGCGTTGGCCAGGTGCGCTGCGATGGCTTCGAACAGACTCGGTGCGGTGGCCAGGTAGTAGACCCGTACGCGCTCGTCATCACGCCCCAGGCGCTTGGCCAGGCGGCCGAAATCGGCGCTCTGCGCAGCGTCCATGGCGAAGTAGTCGAGGCGCGCGGCGAAGCTGGCCCAGGTCTCGTTGGCGAAATCGGCGCGCGCCACCTGAGCGCGGCAGTGACGCTCGGCCAGGGCCTGGTAGGCCTCGCGGCTGTGGCTGCTGCGGGCCAGGGCGAGGATGCGCACATCGGCGTGCAGGCGTCCTTCGCGGTGCAGGTGATAGAGCGCTGGCAGCAGTTTGTGCAGGGCCAGATCGCCCGTACCACCGAAGACCAGCATGTCGCAGGGGATGCTCAAGGGAAGACTCCGACTCGTTGTGGCAGGCCGTTGCAAGCTACCTGCGTTTGCAGCAAAGAGGCAGTGAAAAGATCGGGTGTGCCCCTTTGCCGGAAAGTTCGTTCAGCGAATTGGCAGCCGCTTGGCTGTGCGCGGGCGCGAGCTATGTAGTATAACTACAAGGTCACTACAACCGCCGGCCGCCGATCATAACCGAGCTATGACCCGCCGAGTGCCGCGGTAGACCCTTTTCTGCATAGAGCCTATCTCAGTGAATCTGTTGCAACACATCGCCCAGTCGCGTCACCTGCTGCGCAAGTCCGAGCTCAAGGTGGCCGATCACGTCTTGCTCGATCCTGCATCGGTGATGCACAGCTCCATGGCCGAGCTGGCGCATAGTGTCGGCATCAGCGAGCCGACCATCGTGCGCTTCTGTCGTGCCATCGGTTGCAGCGGCTTCCAGGACCTCAAGCTGAAGTTGGCGCAGAGCCTGGCCGCCGGGGCCAGCTTCGGTCAGTTCGCGATTCACGAGGACGACTCGGTCGCCGACTTCAGCCTGAAGATCTTCGACACCACCCTGCACACGTTGATGGAAGTGCGCGAGAAGCTCGACCCTGAAGCGCTGCAGCGCGCCATCGCCGCCTGCTCCAAGGCGCAGCGCGTGGAGTTCTATGGCTTCGGTGCGTCTGGTGCGGTGGCGGCCGATGCCCAGCACAAATTCTTCCGCCTGCTGCTCAACGCCGCCGCTTATTCCGACCCGCACATGCAGGCGATGAGTGCGGTGACCCTGCAGCCGGGCGACGTGGCGGTGTGCATCTCTCAGTCCGGCCGTTCCAAGGACTTGCTGATCACCGCCAACCTAGTGCGTGAGTCCGGCGCCAGCCTGATCACCCTGTGTCCGAGCCAGACGCCGCTGGCGGAGCTGTCGACCGTCAACCTGGCCATCGACGTGCAGGAAGATACCGAGATCTACACCCCGCTGACCTCGCGCATCGCCCACCTGGTGGTGATCGACGTGCTGGCCATGGGCGTGGCCATGGCGCGCGGGCCGAGCCTGGTCAATCACCTCAAGAGCGTCAAGCGCAGCCTGCGCAGCCTGCGCCTGTCACCGAAGTCGCTGCGTAACACCGAGGACTGAGATAACGGGTTCATCGCCTGTTCATCTTCACGCCGTCAAAGCGTCATCTACCCGGAGCAAGCTGAGACCTCCAGTCCTCGTTCCGGGAGAACCGAGATGCCTCGTATCTTCGATGACGCGCAACTGCACGACCAACCTGACGCCAAGACCCGGCGCAAACTGCAAGACCAGCGCCGCATGGCCTATCGCCGAGCCATCGAGCACTATGCCGAGCAGTGCCAGCTGCAACGCGAGCTTGCCGATTTCCCCGAGCTGGTTTCCGCCAGCTACCTCCAGCACGGCGAACCTGATTCGCGCCGCGCCGCCTGACTTTCTTGTTGCCCTGCCTGCGGGCAGGGCAGTGAGCTTGCCCGATTCTACGAACTTATTGCCCGGTTCTGCTGATCTCTGTGGTCGGCAGCGACAGCAGGTTTTGCGCCCACTACAGTGATTATCTGGCCCCCTGTGTGCGGGGTTGACCGTGACCACCGGCACGCCATGCCGGAACCATCAGACACCATCAGAACAAGGTGGGCAGACCATGATTACCCTGAATCTCAATGGCAAGGACCATGAGCTGGACGTGGCCGACGACATGCCGCTGCTCTGGGCATTGCGCGACGTCGCCAATCTCACCGGCACCAAGTACGGCTGTGGCATGGCCTTGTGCGGCGCCTGCACGGTGAACGTCGAAGGCCAGCCGACCCGCTCTTGCGTCACCCCGGTATCGGCGGTGGTCGGCAAGCGCATCAGCACCATCGAGGCGGTCGGCGAAGACGCCGTGGGCAAGGTGGTTCAGGACGCCTGGCGCCAGCTCGACGTGGTGCAGTGTGGCTACTGCCAGTCCGGGCAGATCATGGCGGCGACGGCGCTGCTGAACAGCAACAAGGCGCCGAGCGATGCCGATATCGACGCGGCCATGAGCAGCAACATCTGCCGCTGCGCCACCTATGTGCGGATTCGCGCCGCCATTCACGAAGCTGCCGGCAAACTGACCTGAGGAGGCGCATAGACATGGGCAAGATCGAAACCCCCGATAGCGCGACTCGCGGCATCCTCAATGTCAGCCGTCGCACCCTGCTCAAGGGCGCAGGTGGCCTGGCGCTGGGCATCTTCTTCGCGCCGCTGATGCGCGGTATGGATGCGCTGGCGGCAGGTGGCCCGCTGGAACCGAATGCCTTCGTGCGCATCGACCTCGATGGCACGGTGACCGTTCTGGCCAAACACCTGGAAATGGGCCAGGGCAGCTACACCGGCCTGGCCACCCTGCTCGCCGAAGAGCTGGATGCCGACTGGGACAAGGTACGCGTCGAAGGCGCGCCGGCCGATGTGAAACGCTACAACAATCTCGCCTTCGGCCCCATGCAGGGCACTGGCGGCAGCACCGCCATGGCCAACTCTTGGGAGCAGATGCGCAATGCCGGTGCGACCGCCAAGGCCATGCTGGTGGCGGCTGCCGCGCAGCGTTGGAGCGTGCCGGTAAGTGAAATCAGCGTCGACAAGGGCGTGGTCAGTCACGCCGGTTCAGGTCGCAGTGCCGGCTTCGGTGATCTGGTCGAGGCGGCGGCATCACTGCCGGTGCCGGAGCAGGTGCAACTCAAGGACCCCAAGGACTTCAAGCTGATCGGCAAGCTCGAGCTGCGCCGCAAGGACAGCACCGACAAGACCGATGGCAGCGCCATCTTCACCCAGGACTTCAAGCTGCCCGGCATGCTGGTGGCCATGGTTGCTTATCCGCCACGCTTCGGCGGCGTGCCGCGCTCGGTCGACAGCAGCAAGGCCAAGGCCGTGCGTGACGTGGTCGAGGTGGTGGAGTTTCGCGATCTGCCCCACGGTCGTTCGGGCGTCGCCGTGTTGGCGAAGAACACCTGGGCGGCGCGCCAGGGCCGCGATGCGCTGGTGATCGAGTGGGACGAGAGCCAGGCCTTCACCCTGGGCAGCGAGGAAATTCTCGCGCAATACCGCGACGATGCGGGCAAGCCAGGCCTGCCGGCCACGAGCAAGGGCGATACCGATGCGGCGTTGGCCCAGGCGGCGAAAACCGTCGAGGCCGACTACGAGTTTCCTTATCTGGCGCACGCGGCGATGGAGCCGATGAACTGCCTGGTGAAACTCTCCAGCGACCGCTGCGAAATCTGGAACGGCGAGCAGTTTCAGACCGTCGACCAAACCATCATCAGCGGCTACCTGGGCCTGACGCCCGAGCAGGTGTCGCTGACCCAGCTGTATGCCGGCGGCAGCTTTGGTCGCCGCGCCAGTTCGGTGTCGGACTACCTGCTGGAGGCGGTGGCGATCACCAAGGCCGCGCGTGACAAGGGTGTGGACGCGCCGGTGAAGATGGTCTGGACGCGCGAGGACGATACTCGTGGCGGTTATTTCCGGCCGCTGTACCTGCACCGCGTGCGCATCGGCCTGGACCAGGCCGGCAAGCTGCAGGCCTGGCACAACCGCATCGTCGGCCAGTCGATCATGGCCGGTACTTCGATGGAGCCCTTCATGATCAAGGACGGCATCGACCATACCTCGGTCGAGGGCCTCGCCAACCTGTCCTATGCGGTGCCCAACCTGCAGGTGGAGCTGAGCACGCCGAGCAATATCAAGGTGCCGGTGCTGTGGTGGCGTTCGGTCGGTCATACCCACACCGGTTACGTCGCCGAAACCATGATCGATGAGGCCGCCGTCGCTGCAGGGCAGGATCCTTACGCCTTCCGTCATGCGTTGCTGGAAAGTCATCCGCGTCACCGCGGTGCGCTGGAGCTGGCCGCCAAGCAGGCCGGCTGGGACAAGCCACTGGCGGCGGGTGCCGAGGGCGAGAAGCGCGGGCGTGGCATTGCCGTGCACGAGTCGTTCGGCTCGTTCGTGGCCCAGGTCGCCGAAGTCACGGTGAAGGCCGATGGCAGCTACCGTCTGGATCGCGTGGTGTGCGCCGTGGACTGTGGCATCGCGATCAATCCGGATGTGATCAAGGCGCAGATGGAAGGCGGCATTGGCTTCGCCCTGGCGGCTGCTCGGCACAGCGCAATCACCCTGAAGGAAGGGCGGGTCGAGCAATCGAACTTCCACGACTTCCAGGTGCTGCGCATGAACGAGATGCCCAAGGTCGAGGTGCATATCGTGCCGTCGGCGGCGAATCCTACCGGTGTCGGTGAGCCGGGCGTGCCACCGCTGGCGCCGGCCCTGGCCAACGCCCTGTTCGCGGCCACTGGCGTGCGCTTGCGCAAGCTGCCGTTCCCGGCGCAGATCAAGGCCTGACGTCCGATACTGGAAACAGGAACGCCCGGGGTAATCCCGGGCGTTTACGTTTATGGGGGCTGGTTTTCCCGGATTGCATCCGAGCTGCGGTGGTGGCGCGAAACAAGCGGGGCGCTGCAGTTCGCTCCTGCAGGTGGATCAGACTCCGCTCGTGGGGGGCGATCCGCGTTGGCCCGCCAGCCGTGGTGGGCTGAAGCCCACCCTACCGGTCTGAGTTCGGCGGTGGAGTGGATGTAATTTGAGCACAAGGGATTGCAGGCCGTAGGGTGGGCTTTAGCCCACCAATCGTCGCCAGCGTGGGCTAAAACGGATCGCCGCCCGGCCCACCCCACAAGCCTGTAGCCCGGATGCAATCCGGGGCTTTGATCAGGAAGCGGTCAGTCTGGACGCCGGTTCGATCTCGCTGCAGTCCAGTGGCGTTGGCGTGTGGATCGCCGCCTGGCGATGCTTGAGCATGCCGCCTGCACGGAGGTTAATGGCGGCGGTCATCTCGGCGAGAATCGCCGTGGCCACGCTCTCCGGCGTATCGCCGCCGATGTCCAGGCCGATGGGGTAGTGCAGGCGCTCCAGCGCCGGCAAGTGCGGGCTGTGTGGGCGGATCTCGTCCAGCAGGCGTTCGGTGCGATCGCGTGGCCCCAGTTGGCCGATATAGGCCGGCGTGCCCTGCAGCACGCTGCCCAGCCAGTGGCGATCCTGGCTGTAGCTGTGGCTCATGATCGCCACCATGGCGCCGTCGGTGAGCCTGTGCAGGTCGTAGGGTGGGCGTGCATCGACCTGCAGCACCGTATCTGCGTCGGGAAAGCGCTCGGCGCGGGCGAAATGCGCGCGACCATCGACCACGGTGACGTGCCAGTCCAGCAGTTTGGCAATATGCGTCAGCGGCTGTGCATCATGCCCGGCGCCGAAGATCACCAGGCGCCGCTGCGGCGCCAGGTATTCGCAGAACACCTCGATCTCGCCACGCGCATCACGGTAGCTGCGCAGTGAGGAGCGGCCATCGGTCAGGGTTCGCTGCAGATCGGCGCGAACCTCGGCGTCGAGTGCGGAATCGAGCAGGCGGCCGTTGTCGCCCAGCGAGGGATGCAGGCACAGGCGATCGCCGACACGCACGCGGGCGTTGCGATAGCTACCTATCACCGTGGCGACCGCCCCGGCCTGGCCGCTTTCGCGCACCTGGCGCAGCAACTCGAGGACGGCCAGCGGCTTTTCCGCGCTGTGGCGCTCGAGCAGCACGTGCACGGTGCCGTTGCAGCCGAGGCCGAAGGTCAGTGCGGCGTCCTGATCGTCATCGTCGTCCTGGGTGGCGGTGCTGTAACGGCGGATCACGGCTTCGCCGCCATCAGTCAGCCACCAGGCCTTCTTCGCCACTTCGGACTCCAGGCAACCGCCACTGATGGTGCCCACTGTGCCGCCGTAGAGCGGGATCAGCATGCGCGCACCGGGGCGGCGGTAGGCCGAGCCTTCGACCTTGACCACGGTGGCGAGCACGGCCTGGCCGTTGTCGCGTTCGAGCGCGCGAAGGGCGCCGAGCAGGGCGCTGATTCCCGACAGCATAGGTTTCTCCCAGGCAGGTTTTGGTAGAGCGATCCCAGGATGCCAATGTCCCGTATATCAGTTAAGAAGGGTTAGGCCGATCCTGCGAGATTCTTGCCCGATCCTGTGTGGCTGGGCTGGAAGCGCTCGGCCAGTTTGACGATCTGCGCGCGCTCGGTGCGGATGAAGTCGACGAAGGCCTGCGCCACCGGCGACAGGCGCCGGCCACGGATATTCACCACGCACCAGCTGCGCTGCAAGGGCAGCTCTACCACCGGCAGCTCGCGCAGCAGGCCGTGTTGCAGTTCCAGACGCACGGCATGGCGTGGTAGCAAGGCAATGCCGAGGCCGGCAAGCACCGCCTCGCGCTGCGACTCCAGCGAGCCGATCTCCAGGGTGTTGGGGAAGTGCGCACGTTTCTGGTGGCAGTACTCTTCGCAGGCGCGACGAGTGCCTGAGCCGCTTTCGCGAATCAGCAGGGGATAGGCGGTGAGGTCCTGCAGCTGCAGGCTGTCCGCCTCGCACAGGGGGTGATCCGGCGGCGCCACGGCGATGATCGGATTCTCGAGAAAGGGCATGAAGTCCAGCGCCAGGTCCTGCGGCACCTGGCTCATGATCATCAGGTCGTCGCGGCTCTGGGTCAGGCGGCGCACCACCAGGGCGTGGTTGACCACCGTTAGGTTGAGGCTGACTTCCGGGTATTGGCGGCGAAATTCGGCGAACAGGTGGGGAATGAAATATTTCGCGCTGGATTCCACGCACAGGTTGAGCTGCCCCTGCAGTGAGCCCTGCAGGTCGGACAGCTGCATGTCGAGGCTCTCCAGGCGGCCGAAGATATCGCTGCTGGCGCGTTTGAGTGCCTCGGCGGCTTCGGTCAGGTAGAGCTTCTTGCCGACGTACTCGAACAGCGGCTGGCCGACCAGCTCCTCCAACTGACGAATCTGCAGGCTGACGGCGGGCTGGGTCAGCGCCATTTCCTCGGCCGCGCGGCTGTAGGAGCCGTGTTCGCACACGGCACGGAACACCTGGAGCTGGCGCAAGGTCATGCGCAGCAGGGTTTTACGCACGGTTTCGTCCTCGTTCGGTCAATGCATAAGTAATTACTTATGCACGATCAAATAATTATTCATTTTTGTTAATTCGTATAGCCGGATAGGGTTTCACCACGTTTGCAACCAACTGTTGCAGCGGCCCTTGCAGCTCTGCGCTGAGGATTGGATCGTGATAAGAAAAATACTGATCGCCAACCGTGGTGAGATTGCCGTCCGCATCGTGCGGGCCTGCGCCGAGATGGGCATCCGCTCGGTGGCGATCTACTCCGACGCGGATCGTCATGCCCTGCACGTCAAGCGTGCCGACGAGGCGCACAGCATTGGCGAAGATCCGCTGGCCGGCTATCTGAACCCGCGCAAGCTGGTCAATCTGGCCGTGGAAACCGGTTGCGATGCGCTGCACCCCGGCTATGGCTTTCTGTCCGAGAATGCCGAACTTGCAGAGATCTGCGCCGAACGTGGGATCAAATTCATAGGGCCGAGTGCAGAAGTCATCCGTCGCATGGGCGACAAGACCGAAGCGCGTCGCAGCATGATCAAGGCCGGTGTGCCGGTCACCCCCGGTACTGAAGGCAACGTCGCCGACCTGGGCGAAGCCCTGCGTGAAGCCGAGCGCATCGGTTATCCGGTGATGCTCAAGGCCACCTCCGGTGGTGGCGGTCGTGGCATTCGTCGCTGCAACAGCCGCGAGGAGCTGGAGCAGGCCTATCCGCGGGTCATTTCCGAGGCGACCAAGGCCTTCGGCAGCGCCGAAGTCTTCCTGGAAAAATGCATCGTCAACCCGAAGCACATCGAGGCGCAGATTCTCGCCGACAGCTTCGGCAACACCGTGCACCTGTACGAGCGCGATTGCTCGATCCAGCGCCGTAACCAGAAACTGATCGAAATCGCCCCCAGCCCGCAGCTCACCCCCGAGCAGCGCGCCTATATCGGTGACCTCGCCGTGCGCGCGGCGCAGGCCGTGGGCTACGAGAACGCCGGTACCGTGGAGTTCCTGCTCGCCGAAGGCGAGGTGTACTTCATGGAGATGAACACCCGGGTGCAGGTGGAGCACACCATCACCGAGGAAATTACCGGCATCGACATCGTTCGCGAGCAGATTCGCATCGCCAGCGGCCTGCCGCTGTCGGTCAAGCAGGAAGACATCATCCACCGCGGTTATGCCCTGCAGTTCCGTATCAACGCCGAGGACCCGAAGAACAACTTCCTGCCCTCGTTCGGCAAGATCACCCGTTACTACGCGCCCGGCGGGCCCGGCGTGCGCACTGACACGGCGATCTACACCGGCTACACCATTCCACCCTATTACGACTCGATGTGCCTGAAGCTGATCGTCTGGGCGCTGACCTGGGAAGAGGCCATGGACCGCGGCTTGCGCGCGCTGGACGACATGCGCGTGCAGGGCGTGCGCACCACCGCGCCCTACTACCAGGAAATCCTGCGTAATCCGGAATTCCGTAGCGGCCAGTTCAATACCAGCTTCGTCGAAAGCCACCCTGAACTGACCCAATACTCGATCAAGCGCAACCCGTCGCACCTGGCCATCGCCATCGCCACCGCCATCGCTGCCCACGCGGGCCTGTAGGGGACATCATGAGCAAGAAGATCACCGTTACCGATACCGTCCTGCGCGATGCCCACCAGTCGCTGCTGGCCACGCGCATGCGCACCGAGGACATGCTGCCGATCTGCGACAAGCTCGACCGCGTCGGCTACTGGTCGCTGGAAGTCTGGGGTGGCGCCACCTTCGACGCCTGCGTGCGCTTTCTCAAGGAAGACCCCTGGGAGCGCCTGCGCCAGCTCAAGGCCGCGCTGCCCAACACCCGCCTGCAGATGCTCCTGCGCGGGCAGAACCTGCTCGGCTACCGCCACTACAGCGATGACGTGGTCAAGGCCTTCGTGGCCAAGGCGGCGGTCAACGGCATCGACGTGTTCCGCATCTTCGACGCGATGAACGACGTGCGTAACCTGCGCGTGGCCATCGAGGCAGTGAAGGCTGCCGGCAAGCACGCCCAGGGCACCATCGCCTACACCACCAGCCCGGTGCACACCACCGAGGCGTTCGTTGCCCAGGCCAAGGCCATGCAGGCGATGGGTATCGACTCCATCGCCATCAAGGACATGGCTGGCCTGCTCACACCTTACGCCACCTTCGCGCTGGTCAAGGCACTGAAGAGCGAAGTCGATCTGCCGGTATTCATCCACAGTCACGACACGGCCGGTCTCGGCTCGATGTGCCAGCTCAAGGCCATTGAAGCCGGCGCCGACCATATCGACACCGCCATCTCCAGTCTGGCCTGGGGTACCAGCCATCCGGGCACCGAGTCGATGGTCGCCGCGCTCAAGGGCAGCGAGTTCGACACCGGCCTGGACCTGGAGCTGATCCAGGAAATCGGCATGTACTTCCACGCCGTGCGCAAGAAGTACCACCAGTTCGAGAGCGAGTTCACCGGCGTGGATACCCGCGTGCAGGTCAATCAGGTGCCAGGCGGGATGATTTCCAACCTGGCCAACCAGCTCAAGGAGCAGGGCGCGCTAAACCGCATGAATGAGGTGCTGGACGAGATTCCGCGCGTGCGTGCCGACCTCGGCTTTCCGCCGCTGGTGACGCCGACCTCGCAGATCGTCGGTACTCAGGCGTTCTTCAACGTGCTGGCCGGCGAGCGCTACAAGACCATCACCAACGAGGTGAAGCTGTACCTGCAAGGCCGCTACGGCAAGGCACCGGGCAAGGTCGACGAGCAACTGCGCAAGCAGGCCATCGGCAGCGAAGAAGTGATCGACGTACGCCCGGCCGACCTGCTCAAGCCCGAGCTGGCGCGCCTACGTGAAGAGATCGGCAGCCTGGCCAAGTCCGAAGAGGACGTGCTGACCTTCGCCATGTTCCCCGATATCGGGCGCAAGTTCCTCGAAGAGCGCGCGGCCGGCACCCTCAAGCCGGAAGAGCTGCTGCCCATGCCGAACGGTCAGGGCAAGGCCGCGCCGGTGGGTGGTGAAGGCGTGCCGACCGAGTTCGTGGTCGACGTGCACGGCGAAAGCTACCGCGTGGACATCACCGGTGTTGGCGTCAAGGGCGACGGCAAGCGCCACTTCTACCTGTCCATCGACGGCATGCCGGAAGAAGTGGTGTTCGAGGCGCTCAATGAATACGTCGCAGGCGCTGCTGGCAAGCGCAAGCAGGCCGGTGCACCGGGCGACGTGTCCACCACCATGCCGGGCAACATCGTCGATGTGCTGGTCAAGGAAGGTGACACGGTCAAGGCCGGTCAGGCGGTGCTGATCACCGAAGCGATGAAGATGGAAACCGAAGTGCAGGCGCCGATTGCCGGCACCGTCAAGGCCGTTCACGTGGCCAAGGGCGACCGCGTCAATCCGGGCGAAGTGCTGGTGGAAATCGAAGGTTAACCTCTATGGAGCCCGGCCTGTTGGATGGGCAAGTTTGACGGGGCGTAACCCGGGCTCCTTTTTTATTCAGCGCTACGGCGCAGGTTTGTCCCGGGGGCCGCAAGGCTCCCTTTTTTTGCACGGCACATCCATGTGCTTCACCCCTTCGGTCGCCTCGCGCAAAACGTTAACGGCGTTTTTGCGACTCGCCAGCGTGGGGGCCAAGCCTGGCGTGCCGGCTAAGCTTTCCGGTCATGCCCCGGCGCTTCGCCTTCGTGGCGAGGTAAAGCAGGGCGATCAGCACCGCCTTGTGCCGGGGCATGGCCCTTTCCTTTGGTTGGGTAGCCGTCCGCGTAGGGTGCGCCGTGCGCACCGGCGCGGGTGGTGAACAGTGGCAGGTGTGCACAGCGCACCCTGAGAAGCAGGGGAGGTGAACTGAGGTGGGTCTGGATCCGGTGGTGCTGTTTTTCGTCTTCGGCCTGGTCGCCGGCCTGCTCAAGAGCGAGCTGAAGCTGCCGGCAGCGCTGTATGAAACCCTGTCGATCATCCTCCTGCTGGCCATCGGGCTGCACGGCGGGGTGGAGCTGGCGCAGCAGGCCAGCCTGCAGCTGCTCGGTCAGTCGGCGTTGGTACTGGCGCTCGGTGTGCTACTGCCGATCCTGGCGTTCGTCCTGCTGCGCGGCCTGCGTTTCGACCGCGTCAACGCCGCGGCGGTGGCGGCGCACTACGGTTCGGTCAGCGCCGGTACCTTCGCCGTGGTGGTGGCCTACATGCTGGCCAAGGGCATCGAGTTCGAAAGCTACATGCCGCTGTTCGTGGCCATCCTGGAGATTCCGGCGATTCTGGTCGGTATCGTCCTGGCCAAGGGCATTTCGCGTGAGACCCACTGGGGCGAACTGGGCCGCGAGATCTTCCTCGGCAAGAGCATCATGCTGCTGCTCGGCGGCCTGGTGATCGGCGCGATCGCCGGTAAGGAGGCAATCAAGCCGCTGGAGCCACTGTACACCAGCATGTTCAAGCCGGTGCTGGCGTTCTTCCTGCTGGAGATGGGCCTGATCGCCTCGGGTCAGCTCGGTGCGCTGAGGCAGTTCGGTGTACGCCTGGCGGCCTTTGCCCTGCTGATGCCGCTGCTCGGTGCGCTGATCGGCGCCTTGCTGGCGCGCTTCATGGGCCTGAGCCTGGGCGGCACGGCGATGCTTGCCACGCTCGCGGCCTCGGCGTCCTATATCGCCGTGCCGGCGGCGATGCGCCTGGCCTTGCCCGAGGCCAACCCGTCGCTGTCGCTGACCGCCTCGCTGGGCATCACCTTCCCATTCAATATCCTGATCGGCATTCCGCTGTACCTGGCGCTGGCCGAACGACTGATCGCCTGGGGGTTCTGAGATGAACGCACATAGCCGCACCCTGCTCACCGTGATCTGCGAGGCGGCGCTGGAGAAGCGCCTGCTGGCCGATCTGGAAGCGCTCGGCGCACCCGGCTGGACCATTTCCGACGCGCGTGGCCGTGGACACCGCGGCGTGCGCAGCGCCGGCTGGGACACCGAAGGCAACATCCGCCTGGAAATCATCTGCAACCGCGAATTGGCCGAGCGCATCGCCGAGCATCTGCAGGTGCGCTACTACGACCACTTCGCCATGGTCTGTTACCTGGCGCAGGTGGAAGTGCTGCGTGGGGAGAAGTTCTGACTGGTCCCTGGTAGGGTGCGCTATGCGCACCAGACCAGGTTAGCCGTGATCGGGGGGAGTCTGGTGCGCGCGGCGCACCCTACGGCCTAAAGTCCTTCCCACGTTCACGGTGCGTTTTGTGGGAGGGGCTTTAGCCGCGACCGGGTGAGGCTCGGTGCGCGGCCACCCTGCAAGGGCTTTCAGCTTTGTGGAAAACGCGCGCGTGGCGTCGCCATTGGAATCTTGTCGCCATCGAGCGGCAGGAAGCTGCCCAGCTCGGCGTCGTAGGCCTTGATCTGGCTGGTTTCGATGTCATACACCCAGCCATGGATGAACAGTTGGCCGCGCGCCAGCTTGGCTGCCACCGACGGATGGGTGCAGAGGTGGTTGAGCTGCGCCACCACGTTCTCTTCGGTCAGCACGGCAAGGGCTTCCTTGTCGTCGCTGCAGTTGCAGTTCTCTGCCACCACGCTGCGTGCTACCTCGGCATGACGCAGCCAGGCTTTCACCGTGGGCATGGTTTCCAGCGAGGCCGGGTTGAGCACCGCTTTCATCGCGCCGCAGTCGGAGTGGCCGCAGATGACGATGTGTTGCACGCCCAGGGCCATCACCGCGTACTCGATGGCGGTGGAGACGCCGCCCATCATCTGCCCGTAGGCCGGCACCACATTACCGACGTTGCGGTTGACGAACAGGTCGCCGGGCGAGCTCTGGGTGATCAGCTCCGGCACCACGCGCGAGTCGGCGCAGGTGATGAACATGGCGCGTGGGTTCTGGGCGGTGGCGAGCTTCTTGAACAGCTCTTCCTGCTGCGGGAAGACCTCGTTGCGAAAGCGCTTGAAGCCATCGACTATGCTGTGCAGCGCCTGCTCGGCGGTTTCGTTGCCCTCGTGGGCCTGAAGCGGAATCACCTGATGTTTGTAAGGCATGCCCTGAACCTCTGGGTTGTCTGAAAATACGCTGCTAGAACGACTGTCGCTGCGCTGTGCGAGTCACACGCCAAGTGTCGCCTCCAGCGAGCTGAGCGACAACCGGCGGTTTCGGGTAATTCGCCCAGGCGCACAGGGAGCCTGTGTCGCTGCCAGCTGGCACCGCGAGGGTGGGCCTGGTCAGCGCGCGCTCTGTCGTTCCAGTTCATGCAGGTAGGGCAGGTCGGGGCCGACCCGGGCGCAGGTCAGCGCGGCAGCCTCGATGGCCAGGCGCAGCATGGCGTCGATCTGCTCACGGCTCAGCGTCGCCAGCGCCTCGGGGCTGTCCAGATCGTGGCGGGCGAGGTAGCTGAGCAGCGCGGCCTGGAAGGTATCGCCAGCGCCAACGGTGTCACGGGTGTGCACCTCCACGGCTGGTACCGACCAGTGCCCGTAGTGGCTGTGGACGCTGGCGCCTTTGCTGCCGTGGGTGAGAAACACCAGTTGGCAGCGCTGGTTGAGCCAGCTCGATGCGACCTGCTGCGGGTCGCGTTCGGGGTACAACAGCTGCAGATCCTCTTCGCTGACCTTGATCAGATGCGCGTAGCCGGCGAAGGTCTCGACGCGCTCGCGCCAGTGGGCGATATCCGGCGCCGGGCCGAGGCGTACGTTGGGGTCGAGGCTGATCAGGCGCTGCTGATGTTCGCGTTGCACCAGCGTCAGCAGCGTCTCGGCCACTGGCTCCACCACCAAAGAGAAGGAACCGACATGCAGGCCGCGCACCTGCGCATCCAGTGCCGGCAGGTGCTCGGCGAGCAGCTGGCGGTCGGCACAGCCTTCGCCACGGAAGGAATACTGCGGCGAGCCGGCAGCGTCCAGGCCGACCATCGCCAGGGTGGTCGGCGCATCGCTGGCGATCAGGTAGGCATCGCTCACGCCTTCGTCACGCAGCACCTGGCGCAGGCGCTGGCCGAGGCTGTCCGAGGAAATCCCGGTGAACAGCGCCGAGTTGGCGCCCATACGGCGCAGGCCCAGCGCCACGTTGAACGGCGAGCCACCGGCGATGGCCTTGAAGGCCAACTCATTGCCACACCCACCGTCGCCCTGGATGAACACATCGAACAGCGCTTCGCCACAGACCAGGTACATGTTCTTCTCCGTATCGGTTAACGGGCACCTCTAAAAACCACCTGCTTCGCCTGATGCCAATCAGTTAAGCGCCAAGGCGGGGAATTCGTAGGAGCGGCGCCCCGCCGCGAAGCTGGGCGGCGCGGACTCGAGAGGCTTCGCCCCGGGGCGGGGCTCCTACGGACGCCGCTTTGATAGCCGTATCTCATCGGCACTATCTGCCTTGCCTAGGTTCTTGGAGGTGCCCTCAAGGCGTTCTCACGCCGGTGTGCTCTCGGCCAGCAGGCTTACCTGCTTGCGGTAGCGTTGATAGACCATTTCGTACTGCGCCGTGCGCGCCGGGTCCGGCTGGGTCTGCGTGCTGGCATCGAGGTGCACGCAACGCTCGCACAGTTCGGCCAGCTGCGCCTGGCGATCCGCTCCGGGCGTCAGGCACCAGGCGGCCTGGATCGCGGCGCCCAGCGCGGCGGCTTCGGTGTGCTGCGGGCAGACCAGTGGCGTGCCCATGATGTCGGCGATCACCTGGCGCCACACCGGGCTCTTCGCCGCGCCGCCGATCAGGCGGATGGTCTGGCTCTGCAGGCCGCTGGCGCGCAGCAGGTCGAGGCCGTAGCGCAGGCCGAAACTGCTGCCCTCGACCACCGCCCGGCACAGATTGGCGCGGGTCAGGTTGTCGCTGTCCATGCCCAGCAGGCTGGCGCGCGAGCTGGGCAGTGCCGGCACCCGTTCGCCATTGAAGAACGGCAGCATGAGCAGGCCCTCGGCGCCGATGGGCGATTGCTCGACCAGTTCGCCGAAGGTCTGGATGTCCAGTTCCAGCAGTTGCTGGATCAGCCCGGTGGCGCTGGTGAGGTTCATGGTGCAGATCAGCGGTAGCCAGCCGCCGCTCGATGAGCAGAAGGTCGCCACCTGAGCATGCGGGCTGATCATCGCTTGATCGCTGTAGGCGTAGAGCGTGCCGGAGGTGCCCAGACTCATGGTGATCGCGCCCGGACGGATATTGCCGGTGCCGATGGCGCCCATCATGTTGTCGCCACCGCCGCTGGCCACCACGGCATCCGGGTTCAGGCCCAACTGCCGGGCGATCTGCGGGCGGAGGCTACCCACTGGCTGATCTGCCTCGATCAGCTCTGGCAGCGCCTTGCAGAGGCGCCCGCTGGGGTCGATGACGTTCAGCAGCTCGCGGTCCCAGCTGCGCGTGCGCACGTTGAAATAACCCGTGCCGGAGGCGTCGCCGTACTCGCTGCAGGCACGGCCGGTGAGCCAGTGGTTGAGGTAATCGTGCGGCAGCAGAATATGCGCGATGCGGGTGAACAGATCCGGGTGCTGCTCCTGGGTCCAGAGCAGCTTGGACACCGTGTAGCCCGGCGCGATGGCCACGCCCAGGCGCTGCAGCGAGCCGGCCTCGCCGCCGAGATGATCGAGCAGGCGCTGGTTCTCCGGGGTCGACTCGGTGTCGCACCAGAGCTTGGCCGGGCGCAGCACCGCGCCCTGTTCATCGAGCAGCACCAGGCCATGCTGCTGGCCGGAGACGCCAATGCCGAGAATCCGCTCGCCGCTGATGCCCGCAGCCGTCAGCGCCTGTCGGGTTGCCTGCTCGAAAGCCTCCAGCCATTGCTGCGGCTGTTGCTCGCGGCGGCCATTGGCGCCGCTCTGCAGCGTGTGGCTGGCGCTGCCGGCGCCGAGCACCTGGCCGCTGTCAGCATCCAGCACCAGCGCCTTGGTGCCCTGGGTGCCGCAGTCGATACCGAGGTACATGGCTCAGTCGCCCAGCAGTGTCTGCAGGGTACGGGTCACGCCGAGCTTGCGCAGGCTGTCGTAACACAGCTCGAAGGCTTCGACGAACGCTGTCGACTGCGCGATGGCGTTGCCGAAGATCGCCTCGACGCCCAGTACCCGCTCGCGCACCTTGTCGTCATCGGCCACCAGCGCCTGGCAGAACTCGGCGCGCGGATCGGGGATGCGATAGCGCTTGCCGTTCTCGTCGACGCCCTTGAGGTACAGCGCCCAGGCTGCGACTACCAGGGCCGCGCGCTCCAGCGGCCGACCGTCTTCGATCAGACGGTTGAGGGTGGGCACGATGAACTTGGGAAACTTCGACGAGCCATCCGAGCAGACCCGCTCCAGCTGATCGGCGATGGCCTGGTTGGAGAAGCGCTCGATCAGCGTGTCCTTGTAGGTGCTCAGGTCGATGCCCGGAACCGGCGCCAGCTGCGGGGTCACGTCCAGATCCATGAAGGTGCGCACGTACTGGCGCAGCAGCGGGTCGTTCATGGTTTCGTGGACGAAGCGATAGCCCTTGAGAAAGCCCAGGTAGGTCAGCGCCAGGTGGCTGCCATTGAGCAGCTTGATCTTCATTTCCTCGTAGGGTGTGACGTCGTCGGTGAACTGCACGCCGACCTCTTCCCAGGCCGGCCGACCGCTGACGAACTTGTCCTCCAGCACCCATTGCACGAAGGGCTCGCAAACCACCGGCCAGGCGTCGTCGACGCCGTGCTGCTCGGCCAGTTGCTGACGATGGGCGGCGCTGGTCATCGGCGTGATGCGGTCGACCATGGCATTGGGAAAGCTCACATGATGGTCGATCCAGGTGGCCAGCTCGTGGTCGGCCAGGTGGGCGAAGGCCAGCAGTGCCTTGCGCGTGACGTCGCCGTTGTGTGGCAGGTTATCGCAGGACATCAGGGTGAAGGCCGGGATGCCGGCGGCGCGACGTTTGGCCAGGGCCGCGCAGAGAAAGCCGAACACGCTTTGCGGCGATTCGGGATGACGCAGGTCGTGGGCAATGGCTGGCAGTTCGGCGAGAAATTCGCCGCTGCTGTCGTCGATGCAGTAGCCACCCTCGGTGATGGTCAGCGAGACGATGCGAATCGTCGGGTCGGCCAGCTTGTCGATCAGCGCCTGCGGCGACTCCTCGGCCAGCAGCATGTCGGTGATCGCGCCGATCACCCGCACCGGCAGGTTCGGCTCGTCGCCCAGTTCGACCAGGGTGTAGAGGTAATCCTGGCTGGCCAGGGCATCGCGCATGGCGCGGTCCTCACTGCGCACGCCGACCCCGCAGATACCCCAGTCCAGTGCCAGGCCCTGGTTCATCAGGGCATCGGTGTAGACCGCCTGGTGGGCGCGGTGAAAGCCGCCGACGCCAAAATGGGCGATGCCGGTGCGGATCATCTCTGCGGTGTAGCTGGGCAGCGCGACGGCGCCGCCAAGCCGGGAAAGCTGCTGGCGATTGAGTTTCATCTGGAACATCCCGTGATGGAGCGGCGTCAGGCGGCCTGCTGCAGTGGTTTGGCGACGGCTTGGCCATCGGCGTCGAAGAGGTGGCAGTGCGCCGTGTCGAAATCCAGGGTCAGGGCTTCGCCATAACGCGGCGCGAAGTCGCCGCGTACGCGCACCGTGAGCATCTCGCCCGAGGTGCAGCGCACATGGCAGAAGGTGTCGCTGCCCAGGCGCTCGCTGACGTCGGCGGTCACCTGCATGCGGCCCGCGCTGGTGCTGACCACGTTGAGGTGTTCCGGGCGTACGCCCAGGGTCACCGTGCTGCCGACGCTGAGGCCGGTGGCGGACTGCGGCAGCGTCACGTGCGTGCCGCATTCCAGCTGCACGTCGCAGCTGCCGGCCTCGACCCTGTTCAGGGTGCCGCGCAGAAAGCCCATCTTCGGCGTGCCGAGAAAGCCGGCGACGAACAGGTTGGCCGGGTGGTGATACAGCTCCAGCGGTGAGCCGACCTGCTCGACGCGACCGCCATTGAGCACCACCACCTTGTCGGCCAGGGTCATGGCTTCGACCTGGTCGTGGGTCACGTAGATCATGGTCGCCTGCAGATCCTTGTGCAGCCGTGCCAGCTCCAGGCGGGTCTGCACGCGCAGGGCGGCGTCGAGGTTGGACAGCGGCTCGTCGAACAGAAAGATCTTCGGGTTGCGCACGATGGCGCGGCCGATGGCCACGCGCTGGCGCTGGCCACCGGAGAGCTGCTTGGGTTTGCGTTCGAGCAGCGCCTCGAGCTGCAGGATGCGCGCGGCATTGGCGACCTTGGCTTCTATCTCCTGCTTACCCACCCGGGCCAGGTCGAGGGCGAAGGACAGGTTCTTGCGCACGGTCATGTGCGGGTACAGCGCGTAGGTCTGGAACACCATAGCCAGGTCGCGTTTGGCCGGTGCAGTGTCGGTGATGTCCTGGCCATCGAGTTCGATATGGCCGCTGCTGACCTCTTCCAGCCCGGCGATCAGGCGCAGCAGGGTGGATTTGCCGCAGCCGGACGGGCCGACGAAGACCACGAACTCGCGGTCGCGGATGTCCAGGTCGACACCCTGGATGATCGCCGTGCCGTCGAAGCCTTTTTGCAGATTGCGGATCTTCAGATCAGCCATGTGGAAGGTCTCCCGTTATTTCACCGCGCCGAAGGACAGGCCGCGTACAAGTTGTTTTTGGCTGATCCAGCCGAAGATCAGGATAGGCGCGCAGGCCAGGGTCGAAACGGCGGAGAGCTTGGCCCAGAACAGGCCCTCGGGGCTGGAGTAGGAGGCCACCAGGGCAGTCAGCGGGGCGGCGGCGGAGCTGGTCAGGTTGAGCGACCAGAACGCCTCGTTCCAGCACAGGATCAGCGACAGCAACATGGTCGATGCCAGGCCGCCGCGAGCGATCGGCAGCAGTACGCGGACGATCTCCTGCCAGGTGGTGGCGCCATCCAGGCGCGCCGCTTCGAGGATGTCCACGGGGATGTCCTTGAAGTAGGTGTAAACCATCCACACGATGATCGGCAGGTTGATCAGGGTGTAGATGATGATCAGCGCCAGGCGTGAATCGAGCAGACCGAACTGCTTGGCCAGCAGGTAGATCGGTACCAGCACGCCCACCGGTGGCAGCATCTTGGTCGACAGCATCCACAGCAGCGTGCGCTTGGTGTGGCGCGTCTCGAAGAAGGCCATGGAGTAGGCGGCTGGCACGGCCAGGAGCATGCACAGCAGCGTCGCCGAGAGGGAGATCAGCACCGAGTTCCAGGCGAAGGCGAAGTAGTCGCTGCGCTCGTTGATGTGCAGGTAGTTCTCCAGCGTCGGGGTGAAGATGAACTGCGGCGGCGTGGCGAAGGCGTCGATCTCGGTCTTCAGGCTGGTCAGCACCATCCAGAAGATCGGGAAGAAGATCACCGCGGCGATCGCCCAGGCCAGGGCGCCGATGATCAGGCTCTGCAGGCGACGGGATTGTTTCAGCGTCAGCATCTCAGGGCCCTCACTGCTTGTCGGTCAGGTTCTTGCCGATCATGCGGATCAGCACGATGGCGGCGATGTTGGCGATCACCACCGCGATCAGTCCGCCCGCCGAGGCCATGCCGACGTCGAACTGCAGCAGGGCCTGGGTGTAGATCAGGTAGGCGAGGTTGGTCGACTCGTAGCCGGGGCCGCCGCTGGTGGTGGTGTAGATCTCGGCGAATACCGAGAGCAGGAAGATGGTCTCGATCATCACCACCACGGCAATTGGCCGCGCCAGGTGCGGCAGGGTTAGGTGCCAGAAGATGGCGATGGGGCCGGCGCCGTCGAGGCGCGCGGCTTCCTTCTGCTCCTGATCCAGCGATTGCATGGCGGTCATCAGGATCAGGATGGCGAACGGCAGCCATTGCCAGGACACGATCATGATGATCGAGAACAGCGGGTGGTGCGCCAGCCAGTCCACCGGCTGGGCGCCGAAGAACTGCCAGATGGCGGCGAGAATCCCCGATACCGGATGGAAGATCAGGTTCTTCCACAGCAGCGCGCTGACCGTGGGCATGATGAAGAACGGCGAGATCAGCAGCACCCGTACGATGCCACGGCCGAAGAACTCGCTGGCCTCCAGCAGCGCCGAGATCAGCACGCCGAACACCACGCTGATCAGCAGCACGCTGCCCACCAGCAATACGGTATTGCCGGCGCCGGAGAGGAAAGCGGCGTCGGTGACGAAGTATTCGAAGTTCTCCAGACCGACGAAATCGTTCTCGCCGGGGTACAGCAGGTTGTAGCGGATCAGCGAGAAATAGACGGTCATGCTCAGCGGCACGATCATCCAGATCAGCAGCAGGGCCACCGAGGGGCTGACCAGAAACCAGCCGGGCGCCAGGCGCCTGGGCTTGCGCGCCACCGGCGTAGTGGCCTGCGTGGCGGGGGTATCGATGGCCGGAGAATTCATCATGCCTCCGAGGGCGGAATTGGGGGGGGCGTAACGCAAGTGGGCGGCCGGTAGGGTGGGCCGGGCGGAGTTCCGTCCCGTAGGGTGGGCTTCAGCCCACCACGAACTCACGGTGAAACCCTGGTGGGCTAAAGCCCACCCTACAAAATGGCTACTTCGGGTAGCCAGCGCGCTTCATTTCCCGCTCGGTGCTCTGCTGTGCCGCTTGCAGGGCCTGCTGCGGTTGCATCTGCCCGGTGAGCGCGGCGGTGAACAGCTTGCCGACGCTGGTGCCGATGGCCTGGAACTCGGGAATGGTCACCAACTGGATGCCCACGTAAGGCACCGGCTTGGCGCTGGGGTCGGCCGGGTCGGCCTTCTGCAGCGAGTCCAGAGTGACCTTGGCGAACGGCGCGGCCTGCATGTAGGCGTCGCTGTAGGTCGAGGCGCGGGTGCCCGGCGGCACGTTGGCCACGCCATCCTTCTCGGCGACCAGTTCGGCATAGGCCTTGGAGGTGGCCCAGGCGCTGAAGGTCTTGGCGGCGTCCTTGGACTTGGAGCTGGTGGGAATCGCCAGGGCCCAGGAGTACAACCAGGAAGCGCCCTTGTCGGTGACCTGGGTCGGCGCGAAGGTGAAGCCGACGGCGTCGGCGACCTTGCTTTGCGAGGTATCGGTGACGAAGGAACCGGCCACGCTGGCATCGACCCACAGCGCGCACTTGCCGCTGTTGAACAGCGCCAGGTTCTCGTTGAAACCGTTGCTGGAGGCGCCGGGTGGGCCGTATTTCTTCATGTTGTCGACGTAGAAGTTCAGCGCGTTCTGCCATTCGCTGCCGGTGAATTCCGGCTGCCACTGCTCATCGAACCAGCGCGCACCGTGGGCGTTGGCCAGGGTGGTGATCAGCGCCATGTTTTCGCCCCAGCCGGCCTTGCCGCGCAGGCACAGGCCGTACTGGCCTTTGTCTGGCTGGTGCAGTTTGCCGGCGAATTCGGCCATCTGCTCCCAGGTCGGTTGCTCGGGCATTTCCAGACCGGCCTGCTCGAACAGGTCCTTGCGGTAATAGGTGATCGAGGCTTCGGCATAGAACGGCAGGGCGTACAGCGTGCCCTTGGCGGACAGGCCTTCGCGCACCGAGGGGAAGACGTCGTCTAGGTCGTAGTCGGCCGGCAGTTCGGTCATCGGCTCCAGCCAGCCTTTCTCGCCCCACAGCGCCGCTTCGTACATGCCAATGGTGAGCACGTCGAACTGGCCACCCTGGGTGGCGATATCTGTGGTCAGGCGCTGGCGCAGCACGTTCTCCTCGAGCACCACCCACTTCAGACGGATGTCGGGATTCTGTTCTTCGAAAGTCTTGGCGAGCCGCTGCATGCGGATCATGTCGCTGTTGTTGACCGTGGCGATGGTCAGGGTTTCGGCGCCCTGAGCAACCAGGGTGAGGGACAGGCAAGAGGCTGCAACGAGGGCTTTGATCGAGTTGTTCATGCTTGTGAACTCCTCTCCCGCGCCTGTATGGCTGCGGAAGATCGTTATTGTTTTTGTTTGGCTCGGGCCGGATTACACCCCCGCAGGCCTGCACGAACAAATCCTTGAGTGCACAGTGATCGATACTTTTTTGCACTGATCGGGCAGCGCCAAACCGCCACGGTAAGGGGTGTAACTCTCTGGCATGAGGGGTGTAGAGGAGGTCGGAGCAGGGGAGGACTACCGATTCAGTACAGGTTTTGCTCGGTCAGGCGCTGCACCGCCAGCTTGCGATAACCGGAGGGGGTCATGCCCTTGAGCTGCTGGAAACGGCGGTTGAAGTTGGAAATATTGCTGAAGCCGGACTCGAAGCACACGTCGGTCACCGGCTTGTCGCTTTTGCTCAGCAGCTCGCAGGATTTGCTCACCCGCAGGCGATTGACGAATTCGACGAAACCACGCCCGGTGGCCTGCTTGAAGAAGCGCGAAAAGTAGGTGGTGGTCATGCCCAGGTGCTCGGCGACTTCCTCCTGGCTGATGCCCTGCGCGTAGTGCTGGAAGATGTAGTCCACCGCCCGGTTGATGCGCTCGACATGCTGCTCGTCGCCCAGCTCCGAAGAGGTCACGGCCGAGAGCAACTGGTAATCCTCGCTGCCGGCGAGCAGCTCCATGAGGATGAAGAAATGGCCCAGGCGGGTGATGCCGCGGCTGTTGGCGATCTTGCCCATCAGTACGCCGGCTTCGCGAATCAGCAGCGGGTCGCGGAACTCGATGCCGAACTGCGCACGGGCCAGCAAGGGTTGCAGGGTCTTCAACTCGGCGAACACCGCCGTACCGCTCTCCAGCACTTCATCGGTGAAGTTGACCAGCATGTCGCGGGTTTCCACCACCTCGCCTTCCTCGACCTGGCTGATCCAGTTGTGCGGCAGGCCAGGGC
This sequence comes from Pseudomonas sp. GW6, assembly GCA_048065775.1. Taxonomy (GTDB): domain Bacteria; phylum Pseudomonadota; class Gammaproteobacteria; order Pseudomonadales; family Pseudomonadaceae; genus Aquipseudomonas. The sequence continues at coordinate 44,075 of JBLUOL010000002.1, read as the reverse complement.
CGGTGAGGAACAGGGTATAGGGGGAGAAATTGCCGATGTAGTCGCCGATGAACACCTTGCCGGAGCTGGCGACGATCAGGTGCAGCTCGTATTCCTTGTGAAAGTGCCAGCGCACCAGCGGCGAGGGAAAGCCGTGCTGGCGGTAGATCAGCGAATGGCCTTCATGGTCGTCCATCAGTTCGTAGGACGGGTCGGCTACGCGGGATGTGCGGGTCATGGTCGTCGTCGGTCAATGCCTCAAGAAGGATCTGTACGAAAAATACCTGCGCTCGGTGATGCTTCGTTAAAAAACGGTTCGCCTGACCTTCGCTCGGAAACTTTTCGTACGGATCCTGCCACGTTTTAACATATCGAGACGGGCTGCCAAGTCAGAGCAGGCTCAATTGCGCACCCGGCGGGCAGAACTGCGAACAGTCCAGCACCACGCTGCCTCGCTGATCCAGGCCGAGCCTGCGCCGCGCCAGGCGAAAACGCTGCTCCAGCAGATCGGCGAACAGGCCCTCGCCACGCATGCGGCTGCCGAAGCGGCTGTCGTAGTTCTTGCCGCCACGGCTCTGGCGAATCAGGCTCATCACGTGGGCGGCGCGATCCGGAAAGTGCACCTGCAGCCACTCCTCGAACAACCCGGCGATCTCCAGCGGCAGGCGCAGCAGTACGTAACCGGCCGAACGAGCGCCGGCGTCACGGGCGGCTTCCAGGAGTGCTTCCAGCTCCATGTCGTTGATCTGCGGAATCATCGGCGCGCAGATTGCGCTGACCGGGACACCCGTTTCATGCAGCGTGCGCATGGCACGCAGGCGCGCCGCTGGGGCGGCAGTGCGCGGCTCCATGATGCGTTTGAGTTCGTCATCCAGGGTGGTCAGGCTGAAGGCCACGCTGACCAGGTTGTGCCTGGCAAGCTCGCTGAGCAGGTCGAGGTCGCGCAGGATCAGTGAGCCCTTGGTGATGATGTGCAACGGGTGCTTGTAGCGCAGCAGGATTTCCAAGGCCTGGCGGGTCAGGCGCTGTTCGCGCTCGATGGGCTGGTAGGCGTCGGTGTTGATGCCCAGGGCGATGGGTTGCGGCACGTAGCCGGGTTTTTGCAGTTGCTCTTCGAGGCGTTCGGCCAGGTTGGTCTTGGCGATCAGGCGGGTTTCGAAGTCGATGCCCGGCGACATGTCCCAGTAAGCGTGAGTCGGCCTGGCAAAACAGTAGATGCAGCCATGCTCACAGCCACGGTAGGGGTTCACCGAGCGGTCGAAGCCTACATCCGGCGAGTTGTTGCGGGTGATCGCCGTCTTCGCCTGCTCCTTGCGCACTTCGGTGGCGCGACTTGGCGGGGTCTCGTCCTGATACCAGCCGTCGTCTTCCTGCTCCGAACGGGTCGGTGCATAGCGGTTGTGCGGATTGCTGGCGGTACCACGGCCACGTGGCGGCAGGCTGACGGACATGTTCGGACTCCAAAATATACTGTATAAAAATACAGTTATTTGAGACCCGGGCAAGTCCCTTCTGTCGCGGCGTCGATCAAACGGCCGCGATCTGCGGCGCTTCCTCACGCTTGGCATAACGCTGCGCCAGCACCGCGCAGACCATCAGCTGGATCTGGTGGAACAGCATCAGCGGCAGGATCAGTACGCCGATGGCGCCGCCGGCGAACAGCACCTGGGCCATGGGTACGCCGGTGGCCAGGCTCTTCTTCGAGCCACAGAATAGGATGGTGATGCGGTCTTCCAGGCTGAAACCCAGCCATTTGCCCAGCAGGTGGGTCAGCACCAGGGCCAGTGCCAACAACACGCAGCAGGCGGCAATCACCAGCAGCAGGGTGGTCAGCGGTACCTGCTGCCACAGGCCGCCAATCACCGCGGCGCTGAAGGCGGTGTAGACCACCAGCAGGATCGAGCTCTGGTCGACGTATTTCAGCCAGCTCTTGTTCTGGTTGACCCAGCCGCCGATCCAGCGCTGGGCGATCTGGCCGAGAACGAATGGCAGCAGCAACTGCAGGCTGATCTTGCCGATGGCATCGAGGGTCGAGCCGTTGTCGCCCTGCACGCCCATCAGCAAGGCCACCAGCAGCGGGGTGACGAAGATACCGAGCAGGCTGGAGGCCGCCGCGCTGCAGATCGCCGCCGGGATGTTGCCGCGCGCCAGCGAGGTGAAGGCGATGGCCGATTGCACGGTGGCCGGCAGCGCACACAGGTAGAGCATGCCCAGGTACAACTCCTTACCCAGCAGCGGCTCCAGTGCCGGCCTGAGCGCCAGGCCGAGCAGCGGAAAGAGGATGAAGGTGCAGGCGAATACCAGCAGGTGCAGACGCCAGTGCCCGGCACCAGCGAGAATCGCCTGACGCGACAGTTTGGCGCCGTGCATGAAGAACAGCAGGGCGATGGCCAGGTTGGTGATCCATTCGAAGATCGTGGCGACCTGGCCGCTGGCGGGTAGCAGTGTGGCGGCGAGCACAACGGCGAGCAGAGTCAGGGTGAAATTGTCGGGCAGCAGGCGGCGCAGGAACATGGCGAATCTCGGACTTGCGATACAGGAGGGCGCCAGACTATCGTCGTCGAAAATTTCCGGCTAACGCTAAAGAGCCAGCAAGTGTCGCCAAACAGACATCCCGCCACCCTGCATCGCAGCCTGCCCGAGCTGCCCAGCCTGCCTCGGCCGCTGTATGGCCGCACCGAATCGCTGACCAATCGCGCCCTGACCTTCCGCCATACCCACCCCTGGGTGCAGCTGTCTTACGCCATCGCCGGGGTGCTCGAGGTGCAGACCGCTGGGGCTCGCTTCGTCGCCCCTCCGCAGCGCGCGGTGTGGGTGCCGGCGGGGGTCGAACATCAGGTCTTCAGCTCGCCACGCACCGAGATGCGCAGCCTGTACATCGACGGCAGCGCGGTGCCCTGGGGGCCGGCCGAGTGCCGAGTGTTGGCGGTCAGCCCGCTGCTGCGCGAGCTGATTCGCGGTTTCAGTGCGTTGCCGGCCGAATACGACGAGCAGGGCGCGCCGGGTAGATTGGCGGCAGTGTTGCTGGACGAACTGCGCGCTGCGCCAGAGGTGGCGTTGATGCTGCCGCTGCCACAAGACGCGCGGCTGCGCGAGGTCTGTCAGGGGTTGGAGGATGCGATGCTGCGCCAGCTCGGTCTGGGCGAATGGGGCGAGCGCCTGGGGGTTTCGGAAAAGACCCTGAGCCGGCTGTTCCTGCGTGAGACGGGTCTGAGTTTTCGCGTCTGGCGCCAGCGACAGCGCCTGCTCGATGCGCTGAGCCCGTTGGAGCAGGGCGAGCGCGTCACCGATGTGGCGCTGGCCTGCGGCTATGACTCGCTATCGGCCTTTATCGCCGCCTTTCGCCGCCAGTTCGGCGCAACGCCGGGGGAGTTTTTCCGCGAGTAGGGCTATAGAGGCTCAGCGTAGCTGCACTGGCAGTGTCTTGCCGCCCTGCTGTTGCCAAATGCCCGTCAGCTCGCCACTTTTATCCACCCTAAGCTCGAAGTGCGCAGGTGGATAGCTGGACTCGTACAACTGCCGATACTCAGGAACGCTAGCGTCTCCTTCCAAGGGCGTATATTCAACTTTCGCATCGCGATACAAGGCACTCGATAGGCGATTGCGGCTCTTATGACTCAGGACAAGAGTTATCGGAATAGAGCCATCGAGGCTACCTTGATAGACACCGCCTGCCCGAATGTCGGGTGGACGCTTACAGTTGGCACCGTCTTTGATAAGTAGGCAGTGTCCATACGGAGTGAGATCATCTTCCAGCGCCCTGTAGCTGATGAGATTCTCGAAGTCGCCAAGCGCGTCCAAGTCTCGTATGTAGGGGAGCATACAGCCTGTTATGCTCATGGTCAGATGCTGACTGCCCAAGTGGACGTGCTCTTCGTCAATGCTCCTGCCCAAGCGAGTTTGTCTGCATTGCTCGTAGGTAATGCGTTGCAATGCGGCTCTCTCGGGGTTGGAGCTATCCAGTGATACCGCTCGACCGTCTCTGCCATTAGTGATGATCTCACCGCTAAGGAAGTCCGTAATACGTTGACTGCGCTGTTGGCGAAGCTGCGCGTGCAGATTCCGCAGCCCACTTTCACTCAGCAATTGTTCGAGAATGATCGGTTGGCCGCTGGCTAGATCGAACAGATAGTTGATGGATTGCCTGGACGTGAACGCTCCGCCCGTATCACTCTCGATGGTTACCGCCAAAAAGCCCGGCCCGTACCTATCCACGTGATAATCCAGGCGTGTCACACCCCAGATTTCGCCCTCCTTCGGCCAGATATTTTCGAACGGGGAGCTTTCGAAGCTATCTGGAAGGAGCTTCAATTCAATGGCATGCAGGTAGGTGTTGATGCGTTTTACCGCATCGCCGGTTCCCAACAGTTTCGGGAAGCGGTATGTGCCGTTGCCATGCTCTGTTTGCAACGACTCTATCTGGACTTCCGCGGCTAGAGGCAAAGCGAATGTCAGAAGTATCAACGAAAGAATGCGCATAGGCCCTCCATGGCCAGAAGTGGGATTACTCGCTCGGTTTTTTCAGCTTGGGATTGGGGAAGAACTGCACGGCCTGCACATTGGGGTCGGCTGCCTTGGGCTTCAGGCCGCTGACGTTGACCCGCGTGGGGATCTCCTTGGGCACCGAATTACCGCGTGCGTCGAGGGTGTCGGCGTAGCCGCACTTGACGCATTCGCGGTGCGGCACGCCGTCGACGTTCCACATCTTGATGCTGTCGGTCTCGCTGCACGCCGGGCACACGGCGCCGGCGATAAAGCGTTTCGGGGTGCTGTTCACAGGCGCATCGCTCATGCGGCCTCCTGGCTCAGGCCGAGGTGGCGCAGCAGGGCATCGATGCTCGGCTCTCGACCGCGGAAGTCGACGAACAGCACCATCGGTTCCTGCGAGCCGCCGCGGGCGAGGATCGCTTCGCGGAAAGCGCGGCCGGTCTCGGCGTTGAACACGCCTTCTTCCTCGAACTTGGAGAAGGCGTCGGCACTGAGCACCTCGGCCCACTTGTAGCTGTAGTAACCGGCCGCATAGCCACCGGCGAAGATGTGCGCAAAGCCGTTGGCGAAACGGTTGTAGGCCGGCGGGCGCAGTACCGAGACTTCGCTGCGGATCGCCTCAATCACGTCCAGCACGCTGCGGCCATCGCCGTGGCTGGCGTGCAGCTCGAAGTCGAACAGCGAGAACTCCAGCTGGCGCACCATCATCAGCCCGGACTGGAAGTTCTTCGCCGCCAGCATCTTGTCCAGCATGGCCTGCGGCAGCGCCTCGCCGGTCTCGAAATGGCCGGAGATCAGCGCCAGGCCTTCGGGCTCCCAGCACCAGTTCTCCATGAACTGGCTCGGCAGCTCCACCGCGTCCCAGGCCACGCCGTTGATGCCCGAGGCACCGGCGTGCTCGACGCGGGTCAGCAGGTGATGCAGGCCATGGCCGAATTCGTGGAACAGGGTGGTGACCTCATCGTGGGTCAGCAGCGCCGGTTTGCCGCCGACCGGCGGGGTGAAGTTGCACACCAGGTTGGCCACCGGGGCGATCAGCTTGCCCTGAGCGTCGCGGCGCTTGTCGCGGGCGCCGTCCATCCAGGCGCCGCCGCGCTTGTTGGCGCGGGCGTAGAGGTCGAAGAAGAGGCGGCCGACGTGTTGGCCGTTCTCGCTGATCTCGAACAGGCGCACATCCGGGTGCCAGGTGTCGAAGCCCTTCAGCTCGCGAATTTCGATGCCGTAGAGCTTCTGCACGATGGCAAACAGGCCGGTGAGCACCTTGTCCACGGGGAACCAGGCGCGCACTTCTTCCTGGGAAATGCTGTAGCGCTGCTGGCGCAGGCGCTCGCTGTAGTAGCCGACGTCCCAGCTCTGCAGGTCATCCAGGCCCTGCTCGGCGGCGAAGGCCTTGAGCTCGGCGAGATCCTGCTCGGCGAAAGGCTTGCTGCGCACGGCCAAGTCGCGTAGGAAGCTCAGCACCTGGTCGGTGTTCTCGGCCATCTTGCTGGCCAGGCTCAGTTCGCTGTAGTTGGCGAAGCCGAGCAGGCGCGCCAGTTCCTGGCGCAGGTCGAGAATCTCGCTCATCAGCGGGCCGTTGTCGTTCTGCCCGGCGTTCGGCCCCTGGTCGGAGGCGCGGGTGCAGTAGGCGGCATAGACCTCTTCGCGCAGGGCGCGGTCATCGGCGTAGGTCATCACCGCGTAGTAGCTGGGGAATTCCAGGGTGATCAGCCAGCCGTCCAGGCCTTTGGCCTCTGCGGCCTGTTTCATCTGCGCCTTGGCCGAGTCGGTCAGGCCGCTCAGCAGGGTTTCGTCGGTGACGTGCTTGGTCCAGGCCTGGGTGGCGTCGAGCAACTGGTTGGAGAACTTGCTGGTCAGCTCGGACAGGCGCATCTGGATTTCGCCATAGCGCTTCTGCTGCTCGGCCGGCAGGTCGATGCCGGACAGACGGAAGTCACGCAGGGCGTGTTCGAGAATGGTCTTCTGCGCCACGTCGAAATTGGCCGCAGCCGGGCTCTTGGCCAGTGCGTCATAGGCCTCGAACAGCGGCTTGTTCTGGCCCATCTCCGTCCAGTATTCCGACAGCTTGGGCAGGCAGGCCTCGTAGGCCGCGCGCAGCTCTGGGCTGTTGCATACGGCGTTGAGGTGGCTCACCGGGCTCCAGGCCCGGCCCAGGCGCGCGCCCAGCTCGTCCAGAGCCAGCACCAGGCCGTCCCAGCTCGGATTGGCCTGCTGTTGTTCGAGCAGTTTGGCGATGGCAGCGCGGCTGTCTGCCAGGATCTGGTCGACGGCGGGCTCGACGTGTTCCGGTTTGATCTGCGAATAGGGCGGCAGGTCGAAGTCTTGCAGCAGGGGGTTGTTCGCGGTCACGACGAGGCACCTGTGGCGAATGAATGTGGGGTTGCGGCGCAGAGCGGTAATAATTCTGGCGCGATAGAAACCGACATGGGGGCCATCTTAATTAGAATCAAGCTTTCCCGCAGCTCAGGAGCTTCTATCGTGGCGATTCGCAAATACCAGCAGCACGTTCCACAACTGGGCGAACGTGCCTTCGTCGACGCTTCTGCCGTGGTCATCGGCGACGTCGAACTGGGCGAGGACAGCTCAGTCTGGCCGCTGACCGTGATCCGCGGCGACATGCACCGCATCCGTATCGGCGCGCGCACCAGCGTGCAGGACGGCAGCGTGCTGCACATCACCCACGCCGGGCCGTTCAACCCTGATGGCTACCCGCTGATCATCGGTGACGAGGTGACCGTCGGGCACAAGGTCACCCTGCACGGCTGCACCCTGGGCAACCGGATTCTGGTCGGCATGGGCAGCATCGTCATGGACGGTGCGGTGGTCGAGGATGAGGTGATCATCGGCGCCGGCTCGCTGGTGCCGCCTGGCAAGCGTTTGGAAAGCGGCTATCTGTATGTCGGCAGCCCGGTGAAACAGGCGCGCCCGCTGACCGACAAGGAGCGCAACTTCTTCAGCTACACGGCGGGCAACTACGTGAAGCTCAAGGAGCTGCACCTGGCCGAAGGCTACGACCAGTGAGCGACGAACTGATCATTCGGCCCATCGAGGCGGCCGATTTCGACCAGGTCTGGCCGATCATTCGTGACGTGGTGCAGGCGCAGGAAACCTACGCCTTCGACCCGAACATGGATCGTGAAACGGCCTGGAAAACCTGGGTCGAACTGCCGCGCGCGACCTTCGTTGCCGAGCAGGGCGGGCAGATTCTCGGCACCTACTACGTCAAGGCCAACGGCGCTGGCCCTGGCGATCACGTGTGCAACTGCGGTTACATGACCGCTCCTGCTGCACGCGGCCGCGGCGTCGCCGGCCAGCTCTGCGCTCACTCGCTGGAGGTGGCACGCGAATTGGGTTTCAGCGCCATGCAATTCAACAGTGTGGTGGCGACCAATACGGTGGCCGTGGCGCTATGGCAGAAACACGGTTTCGCGATTGTCGGCACCTTGCCCAAGGCCTACCGCCACGCCCAGCATGGGTTGGTGGATTGCCATGTGATGTTTCGCGCGCTGGGTGAGTGAGCCTGGAACCGCCTATCCTGCCGTGGGAATCTTGTATCCTTGGCCACCGTTCCGATCCTGAACAGGCCCCGCCATGCATCACTCCATCATCTTCTTCGACCTCGACGGCACTCTGACCGACCCGCGCGAGGGCATCACCCGCTCGGTGCAGTACGCCCTGGCCAAGCTGGGTATCGATGAGCCGGACCTGGCCGCGCTGGAGCACTTCATTGGCCCGCCGCTGTTGCAGTGTTTCATGAGTACCTATGCGCTGGACGAGGCCACTGGATGGCAAGCGGTCAATCATTATCGTGAGCGCTTTCGGGTTACCGGGCTGTACGAAAATCGTGTGTTCGATGGGGTGGAGACGCTGCTCGAGGCGCTGGTGGCGCAGGGCCGCACGCTCTATATCGCGACCAGTAAACCGACAGTGTTCGCCGAGGAAATTGCCCGGCACTTCGGCTTCGACCGCTACTTCAAGCGCATCTACGGCAGCGAGCTGGATGGCACCCGCACCAACAAGGTGGAGCTGTTGGCGCATCTGCTGGACTCGGAGCGACTGGCGCCCGGTTCGGCGCTGATGATCGGCGACCGCAAGCATGACCTGATCGGCGCCCGCAGCAATGGTTTGCAAGCGGTGGCGGTCGGTTACGGCTTCGGTAGTCGTGAGGAGTTGCTCGGCGAGACGCCGGACTTTCATTTCGAGACGCTGGAGCAGATGCACCGGGCGTTTGGCTGCTGAGGGCATAGGAGCGGGCTCGCTTGCGAAAGATTCGCGAGCAGAGCTCGCTCCTACAAAAAGCAGCTGTAGATAGATCAGCCGTTGCGCTGATAGACGATCTTCTTGGTGCCGCCGTCGCAACTGCCGACGACCATGCTCTGATCCTGAACTTCGTCGTTGGGCACGATTTCCAGGGTGTAGCTGGGCACGTTGTTGGCCTGAATCTTCACTTCGATTTCCTGCTTGAGTTCTTCGCAGGGCTTGGGCGCGGCCAGCGCGCCGCCAGCAAGGAGCATCAGGGCCAGGGCGGGAATCAGTCGTTGCATCGCTTGTACCTCCGGTGTTGGGCGAAACCTGAGTAGGTTGGACTGGCAATCTGCCCCGCAGTTCTAGTCGTTTTGCATCAGGCTTTCCAACGCGGCCCGACGATCCGCTTCCGGCAGCCGACCGAGCGCGGCCACGGCGGCGTAGAACGCGCGCCAATCCCGGCCCTCACGCGTGAACAGTGCCGCGAAAGCCGGCACCCATTGGTCGTAGAGGCCGAAGGGCAGCAGCTTGGCGTTGTTCAGCGGGCTTTCGATCCAGGCGTCATAACGCCCCAGGCCACCCCAGTCGCGCTGGCGCAAGGCGCGGTAGTCGCGGCGCAGGCGCTCGAACTCGGTTTGCTTGGCGGCGCGCATGGCTTCTTCTGACAGATTGCTGGCATAGAGCTGACGCAAACGCTCGCGGCTGGCCAGCACCAGTTCGATGAACTGCTGGCGCTGGCGGTCGTCGCTGGCCGGCGGCGTTTCACCACGGGCCGCGTGCCACTGACGCAGCCCCTCGCGTTCGACGAAGGTGGCGAAGGACTCGTTGAAGGCCGTATCGCCCGGCAGGTAGTACTGCTGGTGCGCCAGCTCGTGGAAGATCACCGCGATGAAACGCTCGTCGCTCCAGCGCAGCATGGTGTTGAGCAGCGGGTCATCGAACCAGCCCAGGGTGGAGTAGGCCTCGACACCGCCGATGTAGGTATCCAGCCCCTGCTGGCGCAGCAGCGCGGCAGCACCGCGGGCTCGGCCCTGTTGATAGTAGCCGCGGTAGGCGACGCAACCGGCGATGGGGAAACAGTGCAGCTCGGGGTCTAGCGAGAACTCCGGCGTGGCGAAGACATTCCACACCACGAAGGGGCGCTCCAGGTCGGCGTAGAGGCGATAGCTGCGGTTCTCTGGCAACTGCAGACTGGCGCTGGCGAAGTCCCGCGCCTGCTGGCTCAGCGTCAGGCGCCTGGCCAGATCGGGGTCGGTGGCCGAGTCATGCAGCAGACGCTCGATCGGCTGGCGTGCCTGCAACAGTTGCCATTGGCCCTGACCGAGATGGGCGTAATAGTCGAGGGTCGAACAGCCGCCCAGCAGCAGGGCGAGCAGGGGAACCGCGCAGCGGCGCAGCAGGTCTTTAGAAGAGGCGTTGGGCATGCCGTCACGCTAGCTGATCGCGTTGCTTGTCTCCAGCCCCGTGCGTGTGAATAGGCTCGTTTCGCCTCGGTTTTGCCCGCCTCCCGATGTAGGCTGGTGTCTGAACCCTATCGTGGAGGTCGCCATGCGCGCCCTGTTTCTCGCCCCCGCCCTGATGATGCTCGGGGCCTGTGCTTCACCCCTGCCCAAGCCCGACCCGCAGCAGGCCTGGGTCGAGTTGTATTCCACCGCCGATACTTTGCTGATGGCTGACCGCCTGGACGGCAAGCGCTGGCCGGATGGCCGCTACTTTCAGGTGACGCCCGGCCAGCATGAGCTGGAAACACGCTTCCAGTTCGAGGTGCGTAGCGGTGGGTCGATAGGGATGCAGAGCGAGCCATTGCGCATGACCTGCGAGATTCGCCTGCGCTACGAAGACTTTGCGGCTGGCCAGCGCTACCGCGTCGAGGCACGTCAACAGCTGATGAAAGCGCAGGCCTGGCTGTATGACGAGCAACGCAACGTGTTGGCGCGTGGCGAGGTGCTGCGTTGCGGGACGGCCATCTAGGCCAGGGCTGATCCGCACGGCGCGCCCCGCTGATCAATGGGGGCGCCGCGGGTGCAAGGTCAGGCTTCGAGTATGCCTTCCAGGGTGATCGTGGCGTTCAGTACCTTGGATACCGGGCAGCCGGTCTTGGCAGCTTCCACGGCTTTCTCGAAGGCGGCGCGTTCGGCGCCTGGGATCTTCGCGCGCAGCGTCAGATGCACGGCGCTGATTTCGAAGCCGCCCTCGACCTTTTCCAGGGTCACTTGCGCCTTGGTGTCAATGCTCTCGGCGGTCATGCCGGCGTCGCCCAACTCCTTGGACAGCGCCATGGAGAAGCAGCCCGCATGAGCGGCGCCGATCAGCTCTTCGGGGTTGGTGCCGGGCTTGTCCTCGAAGCGGGTGTTGAAACCGTAGGGCGAGTCCTTGAGGACGCCACTTTCGGTAGAGATGGTGCCTTTGCCGTCCTTGATACCACCTTGCCAGTGGGCCGAAGCTGTCTTCTTCATATGCGTCTCCCATCGTATGAACGGGGCCACCGATCTGGCGGCCTGTTCTGATTCAGAGGGCTGTCACGCGTACAAGTTCGCACTTAGCAGGCTGTTGAAAAACTACCTGCGTTGCCATTGCTACGTTAAAAGCAGGCTCAAAATGCTCATTTACAGCTCGTAAACTCCGCTTTTTCGCCTGCTTTTGCCTTGCACTGGCTGCCTCGCCTACGTTTTTCAACGGCCTGCTAGCCGTGTTGCAGCTCGGCGAGGATGTCGAAGGCGTGCAGGCGGTCGGCGAAGTCGTACATGTCGCAGGTGAAGATCAGCTCGTCCGCTTCGATTTGCTCCAGCAACTGTTCCAGGCGCTGACGCACGGTCTGCGGCCCGCCGATGGTAGCCAGGCCGAAGAACTCGCCCACGGCCTGGCGCTCGTGCGGCAGCCACAGGCCGTCCATGCTCGGTACGGGCTTGCGTTGCACCAGGCTCTGGCCGCGGATCAGCGCCAGGATGCGCTGGAACGCGGAGGTGGCCAGGTACTGCGCCTGCTCATCGCTGTCGGCTGCCAGCAGCGGTACGCCAAGCATCACATAAGGCTTGTCCAGCACCGCCGAGGGGCGGAAGTGGTTGCGGTAGATGCGGATCGCCTCGTGCATGTAGCGCGGTGCGAAGTGCGAGGCGAAGGCGTAAGGCAGGCCCTTCATGCCGGCCAGCTGGGCGCTGAACAGGCTGGAGCCGAGCAGCCAGATCGGCACATTGGTGCCCGCCCCGGGCATGGCGATCACCCGTTGCCCTTCCTGGCGCGGGCCGAGGTAGGCCTGCAGTTCCTCGACGTCATTGGGGAAGTCGTCGGCGCTACCATCGCGGCTGCGGCGCAGGGCATGGGCGGTGTACTGATCGGCGCCGGGCGCGCGGCCCAGGCCCAGTTCGATACGCCCGGGATAGAGCGTGGCGAGGGTGCCGAACTGTTCGGCAATCACCAGCGGCGCATGGTTGGGCAGCATCACGCCGCCAGCGCCCAGGCGGATTTTCGAGGTGCCGGCGGCCAGATAGCCGATCAGCACTGAGGTGGCGGAGCTGGCGATGCCGTCCATGTTGTGGTGCTCGGCCACCCAGAATCGCTCGAAGCCGAGGCTCTCGACATGTCGGGCCAGCGCCAGCGAATTGTGCAGGGCCTGAGCGGCATCGCCATCGTCGCGAATCGGCGCCAGGTCGAGGGTGGAGAGCTTGATGGAGGCCAGTCGGCTCATTGGGGAATTCTCCTCGTTGCATGGCCGGCCACTCTAACCCCTCGGGTCCAGGCAGCGCACGCCAGGCACAGGCATAGTCATCATCGATACGGGTGATGCGCTGATGCCGTCGCGGCTGTTTTGCGCCGCGGGATGCTCGGTGATGAGCGTGGCGAATGGTGCCCAGGACCGCCGTGTTGGCGAGCGAACCTGTGCCTCAGGCAGTGCCGTGCTGGGCGCGGTATTCGCCAGGGGTCAGGCCGGTCCACTGGCGGAAGGCGCGGAAGAATACGCTGGGTTCGGAGTAGCCCAGCAGCAGGGCGATTTCCGCCGCAGGTAGGCGTCCGTCGCGCAGGTGTTGTTCGGCCAGCTGGCGGCGCGTGTCGGCCAGCAGGTGCTGATAGCTGCAGCCCTCTTCGGCCAGCCTGCGCTGCAGGGTGCGTTCGCTCAGGTTCAGCGTACGGGCCAGCTCGGCGCGGTCGGGTTCGCCGTGTGCCAGTTGCTCGCCGAGCAGGCCGATGACCCGCGCACTGAGGCTGGCGCTGGGCAGGCGGGCGAGCAGGGTTTCGGCATGCTGGCGCAGCAGTTGCTGCAGCGGCGGGTTGGCCTGGATCAGGGGCGCCTGGCCCAGGGTCCGGGGCAGGGCGATGGCGTAGTCGTCGCTGGCGAACTGCAGTGGGCAGGCGAACACGTCCTGATAGGGCGCAAGGTCGGCTGGTTCAGCGTGACGAAATTGCGCGCCGAGCAGGCGGAAGTCGTCGAGCAGCGGCATGGTCATCTGCACCCAGCAGGCCATCATCGCCAGGACGCGGATGCGGGTTGCCGGATGCTGCGGATGCAATGGGCGGTACAGCAGCAACAGGCTGTCGTCGCGAGTATCGATATGCAGTTCGCCGCCCTCGCCAGCGAGGCGCTGATAGCGTAGTGCGGCGTTCAGCGCATCGCTCAGGGTGGCGCTGCTCTGCAGCAGATAACTGAGGACGCTGAATGGGCCTGGGGTGAGGTTGCGACCGAGCAGCAGGCCGGGTTCCGGGTGCTGCAGGCGTGAATCCAGCTCATGCCAGAGGGTCTGCTGGACGCTGAAGGGGATGCGCGCGTCGGGATCAGCCAGTTGCTGGTCAGTCAGGTTACAGACGCTGAGCAGCGCCTGACGGTCGAGGCCGAGGCGACTGGCTGCGTGCAGCACAGCCTGGGTCAGACTGGCGCTGACCGAGGCCTGCGATGATTCATGAGGGACGTTCGACATTGGTCGATTCTGCCCAATGCCGGGGTTGGACGATAGCCTGCGCCCCACACAATGAGTTACGACCGGTTGGTCAACAAGGCGTGCATATTCGTCGCAAGCAGTTAGACTTCCCACCCGGACGTCGCTCACAAGGCACGCTCGCTCAAAACAACAGAAAAAGGAGATATCCCATGAAAGGCAAATCCTTGGCATGGGTCCTGTCCGCCGCGCTCGCGGGTACTGCCCTGAGTGGTATGGCACAGGCCGAAGAGAAATTCGTCACCATCGGCACCGGCGGCCAGACCGGCGTCTATTACGTGGCCGGTCAGTCCATCTGCCGCTTCCTCAACCGTGGCTCGGCTGAGCACGGCATCAAGTGCAACGCGCCGGCCAGCGGCGGCGGTGTGGCCAACGTGAATGGCATTCGCAGCGGCGAATTCAACTTCGGCATCATGCAGTCCGACCACCAGTTCAAGGCTCTCAACGGCGCTGCACCGTTCGAAGCCGAAGGTGCGATGAGCGATATCCGTGCGGTGTTCTCGCTGCAGAGCGAAGTGTTCACTGTCCTCGCCCGTCGTAGCGCCAACATCGCCAGTTTCGATGATCTCAAGGGCAAGCGCGTTAACGTCGGCAACCCGGGTTCCGGTCAGCGTGACACCCTGGAAGAGATCATGGCTGTCAAAGGCTGGGATCGCTCTGCCTTCGCCCTGGCTGCCGAGCTGAAGCCGGCCGAACAGGCCAGCGCTCTGGGCGACAACAACATCGATGCCATGACCTACTTCGTCGGTCATCCGAATGGCGCGATCCAGGAAGCTACCACCACCACCGACGCCGTTCTGGTTCCGGTGACCGGCGCCGAGATCGACAAGCTGCTGGCCGAGAAGACCTACTACACCAAGGCCGACATCCCTGGCGGTCTGTATAAGGGCAACGATCAGCCGACGCCGTCCATCGGCGGCAAGGCCGTGCTGTCCACCAGCGCCAAGGCCGATCCGGAAGTGGTCTACCAACTGGTCAAATCGGTGTTCGACAACATCGACCGCTTCAAGCGTCTGCACCCGGCCTTCGCTGACCTGAAGGAAGAAGACATGATCAAGGTCGGTCTGACTGCCCCGCTGCATGAGGGTGCAGAGCGTTACTACAAAGAACGCGGCTGGCTGTAAGCCTTCGAGGGTGTCTACAAATTGCTGCGCTCGGCCATGCTGCTTTGTAAACACCCTCTTTGGGCCCTGTCGGCCAGCCGGTCAGGGCCGTTCGTGATGCGTCGCCAGGCGCGTCACTCGATTCGCTTCTAGTGTTAAACAAACCCGCAGGCTCAGGCCCGCGGGTTTTGCCGTTTTCCGTTTACTCAAATGCAGGTTCGCCCCATGCATGACAAGCAACTTTCCACCGAGGAACTGATCGCCCAGGATGTCGGCGCGCGCACGCCCGTCGGCTCGATGGCCCAGGTGATCACCGGCCTGGCCCTGCTCTGGTCGCTGTTCCAGCTGTGGATCGCCTCGCCACTGCCGTTCATCTTCGGTGTCGGCGTGCTCAACGATACCCAGACCCGTGCCATTCACCTGGCATTTGCCCTGCTGCTGGCGTTTCTCGCCTACCCGGCGTTCAAACGCTCGCCGCGTGATCGCGTGCCGCTGCTGGATATCGCTCTAGGCCTGGTCGCCGCGGCCAGTGCTGCCTATCTGTTCATTTTCTATCAGCAGTTGGCCCTGCGCCCCGGCAGCCTGACCACAGGTGACCTGGTTACGGCCTGCATCGGTATCCCCCTGCTGCTGGAAGCCACGCGCCGTGCTCTTGGCCCACCCCTGGCGATCATCGCCCTGGTGTTTCTCGTTTACAGCCTGGCCGGCCCCTATATGCCGGGGATATTGGCGCACCGTGGGGTCAGCTTCAACGCGTTGGCCAACCACCAGTGGATCACCACCGAAGGCGTGTTCGGCATCGCTCTGGGTGTATCCACCAGCTTCGTGTTCCTCTTCGTGCTGTTCGGCGCGCTGCTCGAGCGCGCCGGTGCTGGCCATTACTTCATCCAGCTGGCGTTCAGCCTGCTCGGCCACTTCCGTGGTGGCCCGGCCAAGGCGGCGGTGCTGGCTTCCGGCCTGACCGGGATGATTTCCGGCTCGTCGATCGCCAACGTGGTGACCACCGGTACCTTCACCATTCCGATGATGAAACGCACCGGCTTCTCTTCGGAGAAGGCTGGTGCGGTGGAGGTGGCCTCCTCGGTCAACGGCCAGATCATGCCGCCGGTGATGGGGGCTGCAGCCTTCCTGATGGTCGAGTACATCGGCATGCCCTATGTCGAGATCATCAAGCACGCCTTCCTGCCTGCCGCGATTTCCTACATCGCGCTGCTCTACATCGTTCATCTTGAGGCGCTCAAGCTCGGCCTGCAGCCCATTGGCGGTCATCAGCCCAAGCCCTGGCTGCGTCGCCTGACCGGTTTCGCCTTCGGTGCAGCGCTGATCAGTGGCCTGTCGCTGGCGGTCTACTACGGCCTGGGTTGGCTCAAGCCGGCGCTCGGTGAATATGCCCTGCCGGTGATCGGTGTTCTGCTCGCAGTGGTCTACCTGGCGCTGCTGAAAGTCGCCGCTAGCGTGCCGGTACTGCCGCCGGAAGACCCCAACGCGCCGCTGGAAGAGCTGCCGCAGACCCGCGCGGTGCTGCTGTCCGGCCTGCACTTCCTGCTGCCGGTGGTGGTGCTGGTCTGGTGCCTGATGATCGAGCGCCTGTCTCCCGGTCTGTCGGCCTTCTGGGGCAGCGTGATGCTGATCATCATCCTGCTCACCCAGCGCCCGCTGCTGAGCTGGATGCGCCGCGATGGCAGCCATGACCACGGCAGCTTCATCGATGGCGTGATTGATCTGCGCGAAGGCCTGATCGCTGGCGCCCGCAACATGATCGGTATCGGTATCGCCACGGCGGCGGCGGGCATCATCGTCGGTGCGGTGTCGCAGACCGGCGTTGGCCTGGTGCTGGCCGATCTGGTCGAGCTGCTGTCGATGGGCAACCTGCTGCTGATGCTGATCCTGGTGGCGGTGTTCAGCCTGATCCTCGGTATGGGCTTGCCGACTACCGCCAACTACATCGTGGTGTCCAGCCTGCTGGCGCCGGTGGTGGTGGCGCTGGGGCAGCAGAACGGCTTGATCGTGCCGCTGATCGCGGTGCACCTGTTCGTCTTCTACTTCGGCATCATGGCCGACGTAACGCCACCGGTGGGGCTGGCCTCGTTCGCCGCGGCGGCGGTGTCCAAGGGCGATCCGATCAAGACCGGTATCGTGGCGTTCTTCTACAGCCTGCGTACCGCTGCGCTGCCGTTCCTGTTCATCTTCAACACTGACCTGCTGCTGATCGACGTCGACTTCTGGCACGGCGTGATCATCTTCATCGTGGCGACCATCGCCATGCTGATATTCGCTGCCGGCACCCAGGGTTTCTTCCTGGTGCGCAGCCGCCTGTACGAGAGCGTGTTGCTGCTGCTGGTGGCCTTCACCCTGTTCCGCCCCGGCTTCTGGATGGACATGCTGCACGACCCCTATCAGGAGGTGCCGCCGGCCGAGCTGGCGCAAGCGCTCGATGGGGTAGAGGACGGCAGCTCGCTGCGCCTGCGCATTCTCGGCGAGAACGCCGTGGGCGACCCGCGTGAGTTCACCGTGCTGCTGCCGGTGCCGGATGGCGCGTCGGGCCAGGCGCGCCTGGAGAAGCTCGGCCTGAACCTCTATGAGGAAGGCGACAAGGTGCTGGTGGACAGCGTCACCTTCGGCAGCCTGGCCGCTGATGCGGGTCTGGAGTTCGATCAGCAGATCCTCAGCGTGCGGGCACCGACCGACCGCTGGATCAAGGAGCTGATGTGGATTCCGGGCTTCCTGCTGTTCGGTCTCGTTGTGCTGCTGCAGCGTCGCCGTCAGGTCGCGCAGACCGCATAACCTAGCCTGGCAACTGACAACAAGGCAGCTTCGGCTGCCTTGTTCGTTTATTGACCATGCCCCCATTTGTGTAGGAGCGGCGCCCCGCCGCGAACCCGGGCGGCGCCGACCCAAAAGCTTCGCCCCGGGGCGGGGCCCCTACGCAAGAGGGGATTTGCGAAGCCTATCTGACAGGCATTGAGCTTCGGCTGCCTTGTTCGTTTATGCCCTGGGCGCGGATTGCTAGACTCGCCGGCCTGACCACTCAGACAACAAGGACGCAGCCAGCATGTCGACGCCGCGCGTGCATTACCCCTGGTACAAGAAGGAAGACACCGACGCCTTCTTCGCCCTGTTCCAGAACAACATCGCCAACTTCGTGATCATCGCCATCAGCATGCTGGGCATGGGTTTCCCTGCCGAAATCGTGTTCGGCCAGGTACTGCCGGGGGCGGCGGTGGCGGTGATGGCCGGTAACTTCTACTACGCCTGGAGCGCCGCGCGTCTGGCGCGCAAGGAGAACCGCGCCGACGTCACCGCGCTTTCCTACGGCATCAGCACGCCGGTGATGTTCGTCTTCCTGTTCGGCGTGCTGCTGCCGGCGAAGAACCTCACCGGTGACGCCGAGCTGGCCTGGAAGGTGGCGGTGGCTGCCTGCTTCATCAGTGGTCTGATCGAGGCTGCCATCAGCCTGTTCGGCAACTGGGTACAGCGCCGCTTGCCGCGTGCGGCCATGCTTGGCGCGGTGGCTGGGGTGGCGCTGACCTTCATCGCTGGCGAGATGCTGTTCAAGACCCTGGAAATCCCGGTGATCGGTCTGCTGGTACTGGCCATCACCATCGTCGGCCTGGTGGCGCGGGTAAGCATGCCGTTTCGCCTGCCGGCTTCGCTGTTCGCCATCGTCGTCGGTACGGCGCTGGCCTACCTGATCGGCGCCGCCGATAGCGGCAAGTTCAGCGATGCCTTCACCCACCTGGGTTTCTACCCGCTGCTGCCCAACCTGGCCTGGTACGAGGGCCTGGGCCTGCTGTTCACCAGCCTGCTGGCGCTGATGACGGTGATCCTGCCGATCACCCTGTACAACGCCATCGAGACCATGAACAACGTCGAGGCCATGAGCGCCGCCGGTGACAGCTACAGCGTGCGCGAGTGTCAGGCCGTGGACGGACTGGGCACCTCGCTCGGTGCACTGTTCGGCGGCGTGTTCCCGACCACCGTGTACATCGCCACCGTGGGCTCGAAGTGGATGGGCGCCGGGCGTGGTTACAGTCTGCTCAATGGAGCGGTGTACGGCCTGGCGACCATGTTCGGCCTGATCGCCTTCATCGCCGCGCTGATTCCGGTATCGGTGGTGGCGCCGATCCTGGTATTCGTCGGCATGTCGATGATCGCCACCGCGTTCAACAGCAACCACGCCCGTTACTATCCTGCAGTGGCGTTGGCGATGCTGCCGTATTTCGCCAACTACCTGATGACTCGCTTCAATCGGGGCGCGCCGGAGGTGGTCGAGGGCATCTCCAGTGCCATCGGCGCGTTGGGGCAGGGCGCCATGTTCAGCGCCATCCTGCTCGGTGCCATGTGCGTGGCGGTGATCGACCGTCAGTTCCGCCAGGCCACCGTCTTCGCGTTGGTGGCAGCCGGCATGGCCTTCGTTGGCCTGATGCACGCACCGAAGCTGGCCTGGTACGCCGCGCCGGACTTCGTCCACGGCTATCTGCTGATGGCGCTGTTCTTCGCCTGGTATGCCTGGCGCGGCGTGGAGCCGGCCGCGCCCGAGCGAGTAAGCAGCGCCGACTGAGTCACTCGCCACCCTCGAGTCTGAGCGCGCCGGTCTCCTGGCCCTCCAGCACCACATAGGCGCTGGAGCAGAACAGCGAGTTGAGGCGCTTCATGTCGGCGATCAGCTCCAGATGCAATGAGCTGGTCTCGATGCTCTGCAGCACCTGGCGCTGCAGGCGGCCGATATGCGCGTGCGCCAGGCGCCGCTCCTGCGCGCGGAAGCGGCGCTTCTCGCGCAGCAACTGGCTGGCACTGGCGTGATCGGCGCTGAGGAACACGTTAAGGCCCAGGCGCAGGTTGGCTGTCAGTTGCCCATGCAGGCTGGTCAGCTCCTCCAGACCTTTCTCGGAGAAGGCTCGGCGCTGCGCAGTCTTCTCGTTCTGGATCTTGCCGAGCATGCGTTCGATCAGCTCGCCGGCCTGCTCCAGGTTCACCGCCAGCTCGAGCACCTCGGCCCAGCGCCGGCTCTCGTGTTCGCTCATCGCCTCGCGCGGGATCTGCGCCAGGTACAGCTTGACCGCCCGGCACAGGCTGGCGACGTCGTCATTGAGCAGGCGCAGCTCCTTGTTCAATGCCGGCTGGTTCTGCTCCAGCACCGGCAGCAGGTGGCCGAGCATGGCCTCGATCTTGTCGCCCACGCGCAGGGTTTCGCGCACGGCGTTGGCCAGCGCCAGGCTTGGCGTGGTCAGCGCCGTCGGGTCGAGGTGGCGCGGGCGGGCGATGCCGCTGTCATCGGCACGGTCCGGCAGCAGCCAGTTGCAGAAGCGCGCCATCCAGCCGACGGTGGGTAGCATCAGCAGGGCGCGCAGGCTGTTGTAGAGCAGGTGGAAGAAGATCACCAGCTCCGCCGGGCGCCAGTTCAGACTGTCCAGCCAGTCGGCCAAGGGCTGCAGTACCGGCAGCACCAGCAACAGTCCGATCAGCTTGTAGATCAGACTGCCCAGCGCCACGCGACGCCCGGCCGGGTTCTGCAGGCTGCTGGTGAGAAAGGCCAGCAGACCGCTGCCGATGTTGGCACCGATCACCAGGCCGATGGCCACCGGCAGGCTGATCAGCCCGGCACCGGCCAGGGTGGCGGTGAGCAGCACGGCGGCCAGGCTGGAGTAGGTGAGCAGGGCGAACAACGCACCGACCAGCGCGTCGAGCAGCAGATCGCCGGTCAATGACGCGAACAGCACGCGAATGCCGCGCGCTTCGGTGATTGGCGTGGCGGCGGCGACGATCAGCTCCAGCGCCAGCAGCATCAGGCCCAGGCCGATGGCCACCCGGCCGAGTTGGCCCGCGCGGGTCTGCCGCCGCGAGAGGAAGAAGATCACCCCGAGAAAGATCAGCAGCGGGCTCAGCCAACTGAGATTGAGCGTCAGCACGCGGGCCATGAGCGCCGTGCCGACGTCAGCACCGAGCATGATCGCCAGGCCCGGCGCCAACGCCATCAAGCCCTGGGCGACGAAGGAGGTGACCAGCAAGGCCGTGGCGTTGCTGCTCTGCACCAGCGCCGTGACGCCGATGCCGGCGACGAACGCCAGCGGCCGGCGGCCGATATTGTGGCTGAGCACCTTGCGCAACTGCGAGCCGAACACGCGCAGGATGCCGGTACGTACGATTTGTGTGCCCCAGACCAACAGGGCAATGGCTGACAGCAAATGCAGCAGGGTCAGCATGAATCGGCCCCCCTGAAAGACGGCCGATGAGGAATTATGGTTTCGGCCTGTATAGATGAGCATCGGCCGAAATCACTGATAAAGCCAGTCAACCGTCGCGCAGTACCTTGAGTTCGGCATCATCGGCGGAGAAGCCGCGCTCGAGCTTGAACTTGAGGCTGAGGTCGGTCCGCGAGTCGGCGAACTTGAGCGCTTCGGCCAGGCTGATACGGCCGGCTTCGAGCAGGGCGAACAGGTGCTGGTCGAAGGTTTGCAGACCTTGTTCGGCCGCTCGCGCCGTGGCTTCGCGCAACTCGTCCAACTCATCGCGCTGGATCAGGTCGCGGATGTAGGGCGTGCCCAGCATCAGCTCCACCGCTACCACGCGTTTTTGCGCGATGCCCGGTACCAGGCGCTGGCCGATCACCGCGAGCAGGTTGTGCGCCACGTCGGCCAGCACCTGCTTGCGGGCGGCGTCGGGAAAGAAGCGGGCGATACGCTCGATGGCGTGGCTGCTGCTGGTGGCATGCAGCGTGGCCACGCACAGGTGGCCGGTTTCGGCGTAATGCAGCGCGTGCTGCATGGTCGCGGCGTCGCGGATCTCGCCGAGCATGATCACGTCCGGCGCCTCGCGCAGCACGTTGCGCAGGGCGTCGTCGAAGCTGTGGGTATCGAGGCCGACTTCCCGCTGGTCGATGATCGAGCGTTGGTGGCTGTGGAGAAATTCGATGGGGTCTTCGATGCAGACGATATGCCCGCTCTTGTGGCGATTGCGGAAATCCAGCATCGCCGCCAGGGTGGTTGATTTGCCCGAACCGGCTGCGCCGGTGACCAGGATCAGCCCGCGATCCTGCATGGCCAGTTTTTCCAGCATTTTCGGCAGACCGAGGGCCTCGAAACTGGGAATCTGGCTCTTGATCAGGCGCACCACCATGGCCACTTCGCCGCGCTGGTAGTAGAGGTTGACCCGATAACGTCCGGCGCCCTGCAGGCTGACCGCCAGATTCATCTCCAGATCGCGCTCGAACTCGGCGATCTGCTTCTGCGTCATCAGTTGATAGGCCAGCTGTTGCACCTCGCCGGCCTTCAAGATGCGCTGGCCCACCGGCTGGCTGTGTCCTTCCACTTTCATGTGCGGCGGTGCGCCGACGCTGAAGAACAGGTCCGAGCCGCCGTGCTGGTGGATCAGCTGCAGATAGGGGAAAACGTCAGGCTGATCGTTGGCGTTGGTGTCATTCATCGGCTTGCCGCATCTCGTTCGTGTTGCGACAAGAATAGACGGCGCCCTGCCCAGCCCGTTGCTTCGTATCA
This sequence comes from Pseudomonas sp. GW6, assembly GCA_048065775.1. GTDB lineage: Bacteria > Pseudomonadota > Gammaproteobacteria > Pseudomonadales > Pseudomonadaceae > Aquipseudomonas. The sequence continues at coordinate 21,839 of JBLUOL010000002.1, read as the reverse complement.
AGAGAACAGCATGAATTGTCGCCCTATAGCCTGGTTGCACTGGACAGCCGTGCTCGTGAGAGCAAGAGTCAATGATCGGGGCAGCAAGGCGATTGCACGCCAGTGACTGGAGATTGATGGTGGGATTATGGGGGGCGGCTCTGCTGAGTCTGCTGTTGTGCGTATCGGCGCGAGCGGAGGTGCTGCACCTGGCTACGGGCGATGACTATGCGCCGTTCACTGGCAAGGCATTACCTGGTCAGGGCATGCTCACCCAGGTGGTGCGGGCGGCGCTGGCTGAGCAGGGGTCGGCAATCACGCTCGACTGGCTGCCCTGGAACCGCGGTTACCTGAAAGCCAAGCGCGTTGAGTACGACGCCACCTTTCCCTACGTCCGTTCTGCCGAGCGCGAGGCGGAGTTTCTCTACTCGGCGCCCATTTATGTGGCCGAACAATACATCTTCAGCCGTGCCGGTGATCACATCGAGCTCGATGATCTACCCGCCATGATTGGCCGGCGACTCTGCTATCCGCTGGGCTGGCAGCCGCCGGCGGCGATCCAGCAAATGGTCGAGCAGGGCGTACTGCGCCGTCATTCTCCACTGGGTCTGCAGGAATGCGCACGGTTACTGCTGCTCGAACGTGACGACCTGTTCATTGCCGACCGTAACCTGGGTGGCAGTGCTTTGCACAGCGCTGGCGCTGATCTGGCGCAGTTTCACCGGTCACGGGTGCCGTTTCAGAGCAGTACGCTGCACTTCATCGTCTCGCGGCAGCATCCGCGCGCGGCCGAGTTGATCGAGCGCTTCGACCGTGGTCTGGCGGCGCTCAAGGCGCGTGGGGAGTATCAGCGCCTGATCGAGAGTTACGTGGAGTAGCGCTAAGCCGATATTGCGGTTCAGGCCAGCAGCGTCATGATCGCCACCAGGCTGCCAGCCGCCAGCAGCGTCTGCAGGGTGATGATGCCGGCCATCAACTGGCTGTCGCCGCCCAACTGGCGTGTCAGCACGTAGGCGGTCGGTGCGGTGGGCAGGGCGAAGAACAGCACCAGCACCGCACTTTCCATCGCGGGCAGGTTCAGGCCCCAGGCCACGGCCCAGGCCAGCAATGGCATGGCCAACAGACGCAGCGCGCTGCTCCAGCCCAATGCTGGAACTTCCCCGCCCAGCTGTTCGGGCTTGAGTGCCGCGCCGACGCAGAGCAGGCCCAGCGGCAGACTGGCGGCCGCGAGCAGGCTGAGCAGGCGATCCGTACCGCCCGGCAAGCCGATACCGGTGAGGTTGAACAGCGCGCCGCCGGCGCAGGCGAGTATCAACGGATTCTTCAGGATCGGCAGCAGCAGGCTGCGGGCGCTGACGCCACGCTCGGCAGTCAACGACCATACCGAGAGCACGTTAACCGTCGGCACCATCAGCGCCAGCATGATGGCCGCCAGGGTCAGGCCTTCCTGGCCGAACAGGCTGCCGACCGCGGCCAGGCCCAGGTAGGTGTTGAAGCGCAGGATGCCCTGAGTGAAGGCGCCAAAACGCCCCGCCGGCCAGCCACGCAGGCGCCGCACCAGCAGCAGCGCCAGCCAGGCGATGCCCAGGCCGAGCAGCACCGCCAATGCCAGACGCGGCAAGGCCGGATTGTTCAGCGGCGCACGGGCCAGGCTGGAGAACAGCAGGGCAGGGAACAGAATGAAGTAATTGAGGCGCTCGGCACCCGGCCAGAAAGCCTCGCTGGGGAACTCGCGCAGGCGCAGCCAGTAGCCGGCGACTATCATGGCGAACAGCGGCCACAAGGCCAGCAACAGGTCTATCACGGGAACCCCCGGTGGTGGTGAGCGCCCATCTTGGTCAGCGGCGCGGGGCAATGCAAGGCGGAGGCAAGATGAAGGTCGAACATCAGGGCGGCTGCCAGTGTGGTGCACTGCGCTATCGGATCAATGCGCCGCTGACGGATATCGCGCACTGCCATTGCTCGGTCTGCCGGCGCAGCACGGCGGGATTCTCACCACCTGGGGCACCGTGCCCCGTGAGACGTTTCACTGGTTAAGCGGCACGCCGAAGGCTTTCAAGTCCTCCGCCAGCTGTACGCGTTATTTCTGCGCGGACTGCGGTGCACATCTGGCGCTGCTCACTTCGCTCAGCCCGGATACGCTGGATGTGACCGTGGCTACTCTGGACGAGCCGGAGCAAGTCCCGGCGGATCGGCATATCTGGGTGAGCAGCCGGCTGTCCTGGTTGACGGTCGATCCGCAATTGCCGGAAGAGTGGCAAGAAGAGATAGATTAGGTAGCTCAACATAAACGCATAAGGGATCGATTCAGAGTTAATCGCAGATTGATTTTTGCGCCGAAAAGCATTCCCATGAAGCGATGTCTATGTCACATTTCGAAAAATTAAGTACAGCTAACGTTTGAATACAAAAGGCTTTTTAGCCTTGCTGACTGACGCGATCTTCCAACGTCATTTGGAATGATTGTGCCGTAATTTCTATTTTCAGATGGCCAGGGAAAGGATGACCGCACATGTCAGGCGCATTGCTCCGCACGGGTAACCTTCAGGAATTCAAGGCGCTGGGTGTCGATGGTCAGCCGGTGTACAGCGCCGCGCTGCAACTGCGCGAGGCCATTCGCCTGAAGATGGGGCGCGAAGCCTCCAGTTGCCTAGCCATTCCGCAGCCCAACGAAACCGGTGACCGCATCGATTGGTACGCGCCTGCAGAGGGCGACGTGATCCCCTGGTCGGCGGCCACGGTTGAGGAGCGCGCGAATGCCTATGCTCAGCTTGAGGTGATGCACGCCAAACTGGGTGCTACCAGCGAAAGCATGCGTGCTGACGCGCAGAACCGGGAAAAGCAGATATTCGGTCGCCTGCTGGAAAAAACCATTCACTTTCCCGACAGCGACCATGTCTACCTGGTCGATGGCAAGCCCGTCATCACCTTCTGGGGGTTCACCGATCACGCGGGAACCTATGATCACGACCCGCTGTTGTGTCTGCGTCCGCCTGTGCCCAGCGCTGCGCCAGTAGCACCGCTCGCGCCGCCCCCGCTGGCCGCCGCCGTGCCGGTTGAGGTGGTGAAGAAGTCGCGTTGGTGGCGCTGGCTGTGGCTGTTGCTCCTGCCACTGCTCCTGCTGTTGCTGTTGTTCTTGCTGCGCGCCTGTGCGCCAACGGTCGAGTTGCCACTCGGCCTCGATCGCATCGATCTGCCGGGATTGCCGGTGTATGAGCGTGATATCGGCGTGTTCGGTCGTGGTGGGTCGGTCGATGGTGCCGGGTCGGGTGCTGCTATCGATGGTCAACTGCCGGACGGACAGGAGTCTCCCGCTGCCGAGCAGGAGGAGGGCGCTGCTGCACACGACGAGCCCGATGCACCGGGCGAAGAACCGCCGCCGTCCGCGCCTGAGGATGCAGCCGCTGAGGAGCCATCTGCCGAGCCGCCACAGGAGCAGCAGGAACCTCGCAAGCAACCGGCGGGACGGGACGTACCACAAGACCTGAGCATTCCCCCGCAGGCACTGGAAACCGGCTCCACTGAGTTCCTCAACGGTAACTGGAAAGCGGGTGCCGGTATTCAGGATGCGCAGACCGGCAAGCCCATGCAACTCGACTATGACTTCAAGGATGGCAAGGGGCAGGTCAAGGTGCGACGTGGTGATGGTGTCGAGTGCTCGGGTGCGGTGAATGCCGCGATGCAGGGCGGCAAGCTGGCGATCAGCAACCAGGGGCAGGCTGCCTGCAACGATGGCAGCAGCTACAAGCTGCCGGAAGTCGTGTGCAGCCCGGATAGCCGTAGCGCTGCTGACTGCACGGGTAGTTATGAGAACAAGCAATTCCCCATGTCCATGAGGCAGGGCGTCGAGTAACAGGCCCTTGAAATTCCAGGCAGTTCCAACGGCCTGCCACGACCCGAGAACAGGGCGGAAAAACGCATCATGTTTCCAGAAAAGACCGACTACGAAGATAAGATCACCCTGATCATGGGCAGCGGTGTCCAGTTCCTGGATTTCGCCGTGACCCTTGAACTGCGCCGCGAACTACCTGGCGAGTTCGTGCGCCAGCGCAACGATGGCCCGTTGGCGCGGCTGATGTTCGATGAACGCAGCAACAGCTTTTTCCATCCGGCAGCCCCGGGCAGTCCTGTGAGCCCGGCCTACAGCGTAGCGGTCGACCAGTCGGTGCGTCTGCTCAAAGGGCTCTGGCTACCCTTGCCATTCTTTCGCTTCAGCCCACCTCGGCGTTTCGACGATGGCCCGTCGAACTGGGCGCGTATGCGTATCATCGAGCTCAAGGAGGGTGAGGATCCAGATGGTCATACTCACCGGGTGACCCTGGCCTTCGATACCAAAGTATTCGCCAGCCGCAGCGATACCGCCTATCTGGCGCCGACCAGTGATGATGTGCGAGCCGGCGCGGCATTTGCCCTGGCACATCAGGCCGACGAGATGGGCTGGTTCCTCGACCTGGCCTGGGTCGATGGCTGGCTACGCGAAGTGTTCACCGAGCAGGCGCAACTGCCGCCGATACGCATGCAGCTCGATGACATCGAGCACGAGTGTCAGGAGCTCTATCATCAGGCGCATTACCTCAACGTGCTGCACCTGCTCGGTACGGCGTTGCCGGTGCCGGAGCTCAAGGTGGTGTCCAACCGCGATAGCGACCTGCACAAGGCGATTCCGGTGGACATGGTGCTCGATGTCGGCAACTCGCGCACCTGCGGCATCCTGATCGAGGATCACCCGCAGGAGAACGATGGCCTGAGCAAGCGCTATGAGCTGGAACTGCGTGACCTGACCCAGCCCGAGCACGTTTATCCAGAACCTTTCGAAAGCCGTATCGAGTTCGCTCAGGCGGTATTCGGCAAGGATCACTTTTCGGTGCAAAGTGGCCGTCGCGAGGCCTTCCAGTGGCCGACCATCGCCCGCATTGGTCGCGAGGCCGGACGTCTGGCCAGTCGTCGGCGTGGAACCGAAGGCTCGACCGGCCTGTCCAGCCCGAAGCGTTACCTGTGGGACGAGGACAACTATGAGCCGGGCTGGCGCTTCAACTGCGCCTACGTCAAATCCGAAAGCGAGCCGCACGCCACTGCTGCGCCAGTCGCCGGGTTGATCAACGAGAAAGGTCAGGCGCTCTACAGCCTGCCCTTCGACGAACGCATGCCGGTGTTCCACCCGCACTATTCGCGCAGCTCGTTGATGACCTTCATGCTCTGCGAAGTGCTCGGCCAGGCATTGATGCAGATAAACAGCCCGTCGCAGCGTCTGCGCATGAGCCATTCGCGCGTGCCGCGCCACTTGCGCTCGATCATCCTCACCGTGCCGCCGTCGATGCCCAAGCCCGAGCGCGAAATCTTCGCCAAGTGCATGGAGCAGGCCATCGGCCTGGTGTGGAAGAGCCTTGGCTGGCACCCTGAGGACGATCCGATCAATATCAAGGACGCCAAGAGCCGCGAGACCGCTTGGCCATTCCTACCGGAAGTGCATGTGCAGTGGGACGAGGCCACCTGCGGCCAGGTCGTCTACCTGTTCAACGAAACGCAGAATAACTTCGCCGGTCGTCCGGAGGAGTTCTTTGCCACCATGGCGCGTCCGGATCAGCCGCACAAGGATCGTCTGACCATCGCTTCGATCGATATCGGTGGTGGCACCACCGACCTGGTGATCACCGAATATCGGCTCGATGATGGCGTGGGTAGCAACGTCTATATCACCCCCTCGCAGCGTTTTCGCGATGGTTTCAAGGTCGCCGGTGACGACATCCTGCTCGACGTGATCCGCCAGTTCGTCCTACCGGCATTGGGCTCGGCGCTGCGTGATGCGGGTGTCGACAACCCTGATGCGCTGCTGTCCAAGCTGATTGGCAGCGAGCCGCTGGCCGTGCAGGACGCCGTGCTGCGCCAGCAACTGACTCTGCAACTGTTCAGCCCTATCGGTCTGCGCTTGCTCAAGGCCTACGAACAATATGACCCGCTGGATGCCGGCACCCTGGTCAGAGGCACTTTCGGTGAACTGCTTGGCGACGAGCGTCCCACCGACGATGTGCTTGACTATTTCAGCAGTGCCGTACGCCGCCAACTGGGTAACGGCAGCGAGCCGTTCGACCTGCTGGCGACAACGCTCAACGTCAGTCTGCGGCGCATTCACGAGGCGTTCATCGGCGATCGCATGAACATCGGCAAGACCATTCAGGCGCTGTGCGAAGTTGTCCACAGCTACCCCTGCGATGTGCTTCTGCTCACTGGGCGTCCGTCGCGTCTGCCCGGTGTGCAGGCGCTGTTTCGCAAGCTGCTGCCGTTGCCGCCGGGACGCATCCTGCCACTCAACCAGTACCGCACCGGTGGCTGGTACCCGTTCAACAAGCTCGACCGTATCGAGGACCCGAAGACCACGGCCGCAGTCGGCGCCATGCTTTGTCTGCTCAGCCGCAGCCTGCGGCTGCCCAACTTCTTCTTCCGTTCGGCGGCGTTCAAACCCTACTCGACGTTGAAGTTCCTCGGTCTGATCGACAACAACAACGTGATCAAGGACGGTAACGTCTACTTCCGCGATATCGATCTCGACGACCCCGAGTACGAGCTGCCCGAGTTGACCTTCGATATGCGCGGCACCATGCGCCTGGGCTTCCGCCAACTGGCCAACGAACGCTGGTCTGCAGCGCCGCTGTACATCCTCAGCATCGAGAACCAGAAGCTGCGCGAGCAGGTCGCTTCCCAGGGGCTGGTGCTCAAGGTGCGCCTGGGCATCAAGCCTTCGCGCAATCCGGCTGAAGGCAGCGAGAGCTTCGAATTTCTTGGTGCCGAATCCAACAGTGGTTCGGTCAGCCGCTCGCACATTCGCCTGCGCCTCAACACCCTGTCCGACGCCGGGCTGGGTGAATCCCAATATTGGCTCGACAGCGGGAGCGTGTTTCGCAAATGAGTAACTCGCCTGAGCAACTGACCCGACACTGGGCCGCCATTCATACCGGTGCCGGCGAGGCGATCCGCTGGATCGGCGACGTGCGCCGCAGCGCGCCACGCCTGGATAACGAAGCGGACGACCTGATCCTCAGCCTGCGTCGCGTGCGCAATACCGCCCGACGCCTGGGCGGCGTTTCCGGCCTGCCGATGACCGTGGGTTTCTTCGGTCTGTCCCAGGCCGGCAAGTCGTACCTGATCTCGACCCTGGCTGCCGGTGCCAACGGCAAGCTGGAGACTGATTTCGGTGGCAGTCGTCTGGACTTCCTCACCCATGTCAATCCGCCGGGTGGAGGCAAAGAGGCCACCGGCCTGGTCACCCGTTTCAGCCGTACTGCGCGCCCCGGCCCGGACGATTTCCCGCTGGAGCTGAAGCTGTTCGGCGAAGTGGAAGTGGCCAAGGTGCTGGCCAACTCCTTTTTCAACGACTTCAACACCGAGAAGGTGTCCTATCGCTTCGACGAAGCGGCCATCCGCCAACTGCTCAAGGAACTCGGCCAGCGCCGCCAGCTCAAGCCGGTGCCCGGAGTCAGCGAGGACGACGTGGTGGCCCTGTGGGACTACCTGCAAGGCAGTTTCCCGGCGTCGCTGAGTGGTCTGGCTGGGTACTACTGGCCCGTGGCCGTGGAGCTGGCGCCCTGGCTGGCGGTGGAGGATCGCACCCGGCTGTTCTCGATCTTCTGGGGTGAGATCAACGAGTTGAGCGAGGCCTACCAGAGCTTCGCCAGAACCCTGAGCAGCTTGGGTAACGCTGATCGCGTATTCGCTCCGCTCGATGCCCTGGTGCGGCAGACCGACAAGGGCCTGTCGCAGGCCGACAGCATCATGAACGTCGACATGCTCGAGCGCTTGGGCAAGGACAGCGACAAGCGCATCGGCGTGCGCCCATTCATTGACGGCGAGCTGCGTGCGTCGGTCGAGCTGTCCCTGGCGCAACTGGCCGCACTCACCGTCGAGTTGGTGTTCCCGTTGGTTGAGCCTACTAGCGAGCCGCTGTTCGAGCAGGTCGACCTGCTCGATTTTCCCGGCTATCGCGGCCGCTTGTCGGTCGAGTCGCTGGACGACGTGCGTCGCGCGGTGAGCAGCGACGAAGCCAGCCCGGTGGCGCAACTGATCCTGCGCGGCAAGGTTGCCTATTTGTTCGAGCGCTACACCGACAGCCAGGAAATGAACGTGCTGATCGTCTGTACGCCATCGAACAAGCAGTCCGACGTCACCGCTGTCGGTCCGGTACTGACCCGCTGGATCGACAAGACCCAGGGCGCCAAGCCTGAAGAGCGTGCTCTGCGTAAGCCGGGCCTGCTGTGGGCCATCACCATGTTCGACATGCGCATTGGTAGCGACTTGGACAAGGGCGAAGACCTACTGCGCCTCGGTTGGGGTAGCGGCGGCATGATGAAGATGACCATGCTCGAACGCTTCGGCCAGTACACCTGGCTGCAGGAGTGGACGGCCGGTCAGCCCTTCGATAACACCTTCCTGGTGCGCAAACCGCGCATGAAGGTGACCTTCCTCGACGTGCAGGCTGGTGAAGAGATCGGTATCAACGCCGCTGCCCAGGATTCGTTGGGGCTGATGCGCAGTACCTTCGTCGAAGACGAAACTGTACAGCGCCACGTCAACCAGCCGCAGCAGGCCTGGGACGCGATGCTGGAGCTGAACGATGGCGGCATGGGCCGTATCAGCCAGTACCTGCGTGGCGTGGCGCTGCGCGAGGTCAAGCTGGGGCGTATTCGTGAACAGCTCGATGATGTACTGCATCTGCTGGAAAACCGGCTTGGCCACTGGTATCAGGCAGAAGGCGCCGGCGAGCTGGAGAAGAAGCGCAAGATCGCCAAGCAGATCTTCGACGCGGTCTGGCCGCGGCGCATTCTGCTGGGTGAACTGTTGCAGAGAATGCAATTGCCTGACGATCTGGTTCGGGGTCTGTACCTGCGCGCCGATGACGAAGAACCTACTGCTCTGGTGAGCGATAGTGCGAGCAGCGGTGTTGTGAGCGGGGGGGCGCTCAACCTGGGTGATGACCTGGGACACGACGATGGTTTTGATCTGTTCGGCGACAGCGAGTCGGCGCCTCGCTCGTCGAGCAATGCCTTACCGCTGCGCTCCAGCGGTAGCGATGCACGTTTCGCCCAGGCCGTACTGCGTGAGTGGATAAGCCACCTGCGCCACCTGCCTGAAGACATGCGTCTGATGACCTATCTGGGCTTCTCCAAGCCAGCGGTCGAGGCTCTGGTTGATGAGCTCATCACCGGCGCTAGTCGCCTCGACCTACAAACACGCCTGCTGCAGGCCATCGTCAGTACCGAGCAGATTGGCACCAAACGCGAGCAGCTGGCCGGACGTCAGGTGCTCACCGCGAAAACCGTGCTGGGTGATTTCATCGGCTGGCTAGGGTTCATCGAGTCACCGCTGGAGCAGCGTCCCGACAGCCGCATCGAGCGTGGCGCCAAGCTGTTCCAGGCGCCGCCGGTTATCGTCCCGGGCAAGCTGCCGCAACTGCCGGCGCAACCCTTGGAACACACGCGCAACTATGTGGGCGACTGGCTGGTGGCGCTGGCCAAGATCGCTGAAGACAACGCCGGTCACAGTGCCGGCCGAGAAATCACACCGGAGCAGAACGAGACGCTGGGCAAGGTGCTCGCCACCCTGCATGCGGATCGGACGGAATAAGTCATGTTGAGAATCGAACTGAAGGCAGCGCAGAGCGGCCAACCTGGTCATGGAGAGCTGACCGTACATGGTTGGCAGGAGGGCAGTGACGCCCTCGAACTGACCGTGCAGCGCAATCAGGATGGCCGCTACCTCGGTGAAAACGGCGAATGGGATACGAGCCCATCCTGGCATACGCTCGATGGCTTGAACCTGGTTGATGAAAAACTCAGTGGCGAGGTCGGCCCCTGGCTGATCGACCCGTTGATGCTTGATCCTCAGATGGCCTACATGCTGCAACTGCGTAACGAGGACGGCAGCGACAAGGGTGTGCTGCGCATCCTTGGCAGCATTCTGTCCTCCAAGGCAGCAGGTAACTCGACGCATGACGAGAAGAAGGTTGAGCGCAAGGCCGAGCCGGTCATCGTGCCGGTTTTGCCAGAAGTACTGCCCGAGCCGCCTGCGCCTGAGCCCGAGGTGATTTCAGTACCCGTGCCTGAGCCGGTAGTTGTCGAAGCGCCGCCTGCTCCATCACCTCAGACCCCGGTGGCAAAGAAAGGCAGCAAGCTGCCGCTGATCCTGATCACCATACTGCTCATCCTGGCCCTGGCGGTTGCGGCCTGGTGGTTCCTGCTGCGCACGCCGTCGACCGATATCGCGCCAAGCGACACGCCGGCTTCAGTGGTAGGGGCGATGGCCGCGTGCAGTTCGCAAGCCCTATCTGATGCCAGGGAGGATCTGTCTTTCATCCAGGCCTGCCTGAAGTCCAATCCGTCCAGCGAACAGGTGCTGGAGGTGATCGCCGTTGCCAAGGATGCCAAGCGCTGTGGCGTGGTGCAGCGTCTGTATGCGCACAAGGCGCAGTCGGGCGATGCCGCCATTGCCTATGCCTATGCCCGCGAGTACGACCCGGCGCATTATGCCAGCGGTGGTTGCATCGAAGCGGCTGACGCTGAGACTGCGATGTATTGGTACGAGATTGCCGTGAACAACGACCCGGACAATCAGGACGCCAGCCAGCGGCTGGAGGAGCTGAAGAAATGACCGTGCGCACCGCCCCGGGCGTCAAACTGTTGTTTGCCGGCCTGCTGCTGAGCGCAGCAGCGCCACTGATGGCGGCAGACAAACCGCTGCTGCAGGAAGGCAAGAAGACCCTCTACCAGCGCGTGCTGACCACGCCGACCTGCCAGCTTGGCGATAGCGCTGGCGCTAGTGGCGGTAAAGCGCAGCCAGCATTCACCCGCTTTTACGTGTACCAGCGTGAGCAGGCAGGCAACGCCGAGTGGCTGAAGGTCGGCCCTGACAGCTATGGCAAGACCGTCGGCTGGATTAAGGGCGACTGCGCCGTACCGTGGAAGATGCAGATGACCCTGGCCCTGACCAACCCGGCCGGCCGTGATCCGCTGCTGTTCTTCCGCAACAAGGACAGCCTCGAACAGCTCTTTGCCAAGGACGACCCGGCGCCACTGCTCAAGCCGATCCTGGCCAACATGAAGGCCAATGGCCGTGATCCGGCGGTGGCTGCCCGCGAGCCGGATTACGCGGTGGATCTGACGAAGAATTTCTACCTGTTGCCGGTGCTGGAAGCCGAGGAAACCTTCACCGAGAAGGGTTTCCAGGTGCGCCTGCTCAACGTCGCTTCGGTGAGTGCGGCGGAGTCGGCCGACAAGCAGGGCGCGGACAAGAACGCCACGGCCGATGCCAACACCCTCAAGGGGTTCAGCGCCGCCGTGGTGTTCGTCATCGACTCGACCATTTCCATGGGGCCGTACATCGACCGTACCCGTGAGGCGGTCAAGCGTATCTACGACCACGTCGAGCAGGAAAAGCTGCTGGATCAGGTCAAGTTCGGTCTAGTCGCCTACCGCTCCAGCACCAAGGAAGTGCCCAAGCTTGAATACGTCAGCAAGATGTACGTCGACCCGAGCACGGTCAAGGACGGTAAAGACTTCCTGGCCAAGGTCGCCGAGCTCAAACCGGCAACTGCGTCCAGCAGCAGTTACGACGAAGACACCTACGCCGGCGTGATGCAGGCGCTGGATCAGGTCAAGTGGAATGAGTTCGGTGCACGCTACATCGTACTGGTTACCGATGCGGGCGCAGTCGATGGTGACAGCAAGCTGTCGTCCACTGGCCTCAACGCCGAGCAGGTGCGCCTGGAGGCCAAGTACCGTGGCGTGGCGATCTACAGCCTGCACCTGAAGACCCCGAGCGGTTCGAAGAACCATGCCTCGGCCGAGGCGCAGTACACGGATTTGTCGACCAACGCTTTCCTCAATAAGCCGCTGTACTACCCGGTGGATGCCGGCAACGTCGAGAGCTTCGGCAAGATGGTCGACAGCCTTGGCGATGCCATCACTGCACAGGTCAAGGCGGCCTATCGCGGCGACATGGCGGCCGGTAGCGCGCTGGGGGCCGATGCGGAGTACGCCAAGGCGAAATCCGGCAAAGGTGGCGATACCGCCCTGGCCGAGGATGCCGAGCTGCTCGGACACGCCATGCGCCTGGCCTACCTCGGCGAAAAGACCGGTGCCAGTGCGCCGCCGGTGTTTCAGGCGTGGATCAGTGACCGTGACTTCGTGCGTCAGGATGTACCCACTACCGACGTGCGTGTGCTGATGACCAAGAGTCAGCTCAGCGACCTTAGCGATGTGGTCAAGCAGATCGCCGATGCTGCTAACGAAGGCCTGATCTCGCCCAGCGACATGTTCGAGCGCCTGCGTTCGGTGGCCGCGACCATGGGCAAGGATCCCAACCAGCTCAAGGACAAGACCATCAAGGTCGCCGACATGGGCCTGATGGCTGAATACCTTGATGGCCTGCCTTATCTCAGCGAGGTGCTCAGCCTCGACGAGGAAACCTGGAAAGGCATGGAAGGGCTTGAGCAGGAGAAATTCATTCGGCGCCTGAACACCAAGCTCAAGTACTACCAACGCTACAACGCCGATGCCGACCGCTGGGTATCCCTGGCGCCGGGCAGTGACCCACGCGAGCACGTTTACCCGGTGCCGCTGGAGGCTTTGCCTTAGGACTTGGGTCATGTTGCATATCGAGGACATGCGCATTCGCCGGGGTAGCGACTACCAGATCGTCTTGCCGCGCCTGATTCTTGGCCGTGGCGAGGTGGCGGCAATCACCGGCGCCAGCGGTTGTGGCAAGAGCACGCTGCTGGAAATGATTGGTCTGATCCTGCGTCCCGATGGGCTCGGCCAGTTCCGTCTGGGAGATGCCGATGGGCTGGATGTTGCCGCGCTGCTGCGCGATGACCGCCAGGCGCAATTGGCTGATATTCGCGCTCAGCGTTTGGGCTTCGTGTTGCAGAGTGGCGGTCTGCTGCCGTTTCTCAGTGTGCGGCAGAATATCGAGTTGCCTCGGCGCATGCTTGGTCTACCTGGCAAGAGCGAGTTGGTCGACGAGGCCATCTCTCGTCTGTGCCTGCAACCCTTGCTGGGCAAGTTGCCGGCGCAGCTGTCTATCGGCGAGCGCCAGCGTGTGTCTTTCGTCCGCGCGATCGCCCATGAGCCCGACCTGCTGTTGGCCGACGAGCCGACCGCAGCGCTCGATCCTCTGCAGGCGCAACGCTTGTTCGAGCTGATCATCGAAATCGTCCAGCGTTTCCAGATCGCCGCGTTGTTGGTTACCCACGACTGGGATCTGGTGCGCGATTGTGCGATCCGCAACATCGTCGGCACGCTGCAGGGTAGCGCCGTCGATGCCAGCGCCGACGGCACGGTGTTCCATGAGGCGGCCTGAGACTCGCCCCCGTCTGCGTTTGCTGATCGAATTGGCAGCGCGTGACCTGTGGCACGACCGCAAGGTGTCGCTGTGCATCGTCGCCTCGCTGGTGGCGGTGATTGCGCCCCTGCTGTTGTTGTTCGGCCTCAAGCATGGCGTGGTCTCGCAGCTCAATGATGAGCTGCTCAGCGACCCGCGCAACCTCGAAGTGCGCATGCTCGGCAACTATGACTTGGCCGGCGGCTGGTTCGAGCGTTTGCGTGCCCAGCCCGGCGTAGGCTTCGTCATCCCGCTGACCCGTTCGCTGAACACCCAGGCCGACCTGCAGCGCGACAGTCAGCATTTTGTCGCCAATGCTGAAGTCATCCCGACAGCCAGTGGCGATCCGCTGATCGCCGCTTTGCCGTCGCCCGCGACGTTGGAGCAGGTACTGCTCAGCGCCAGTGCGGCGAGCCGACTCGGCGTGCAGGTCGGCGATACGTTGCGTCTGCTGGTGCTGCGCAAGCTCGATGGCAGTAACGAGCGTGGCGAACTGACGGTGACCGTGGGTGGGGTGCTGGAGAACAGCGCCTTTACCCGGCCGGCGGTGCTGGTGCACCTTGATCTGCTGGTGGCGATGGAAAATTTTCGCGATGGTTATGCCGTGCCGATGTTCGGCTTCCTCACCGGCGAGGTGGCGCCGGTGCGCGAGCGCTATGCCCGTGCGCGCATCTACGCCCGGGGCCTGGATGATGTGGCCAGCATTGCCAGTTGGCTTGATGGCGAGCGCATAGAGAGCAGCACGCGGGCGCGTGAGATCGAGTCGGTCAAGGCCATCAGCCATGTGCTCGGCCTGATTTTCGCGGTGATCGCCTGGACCGCGGTGATCGGTTGCGTGGCCTCGCTGGCCGGGGCCTTTCTCGCCAATATCGACCGCAAGCGCAAGGATCTGGCGCTGTTGCGTCTGCTTGGTTTTCAGCGTTCGGCTGCTGGCGCCTACGTGATGGTTCAGGCGGCGCTGCTCACCTGTTTGGCTTTTGCTTTGGGCTACGCTGCCTACCTGGTCGGCAGCCATGTATTCAATACGGCGCTGGGCGCCAACCTGGCCGACGACGGCTTCGTCTGCAAGTTGGAAAACATTCATATTTTGCTGGCCTTCGCCAGTGCATTGCTGATCGCCATCGTCGTGGCGGCTGTAGGAGGGTTTCGTGCGATCCATATTCAACCGGCTGAAAGCCTGCGTGACCTCTGAGCAGGCCTTGCTGGCAGCGGCGACGTTGCTGGCGCTGGGCAGTCTGCCGGCCCAGGCTGCTTGGGAGGAGAAGTACTACAACCCCAAACCGCTGGCCGATGACGTGATCCTGCCGATGCCGTGCGAGGGTTCGTTGGTGCTGCGTAAGGTACAGGTTCCAGTCGCCAGCCCGATGGGTGACTATGGCGTGACCCTCGGTCAGGACAGCGACGAGTGGGGCTACATCGAGCAGGCCCGCCCCAGCTATATCGCCGGTAGTTTCACGGTGCAGAAACCGGAACCGGGGCGCTATTACCTGCTGGCCAAGTACGAGTTGAGCGAGCTGCAATACCAGGCCGTGATGAACGATACCTGCCCGACGCCTTCGACCAAGCTGCGCCTGCCGCAGGTCGGCGTCAGCTGGTTCGACGCCACTGCCTTTGCCGACAAATACAGCCTGTGGCTACGTAAGAATGCCGCTGCCAAGCTGCCCAAGGAGGATGGCGCAGCGGGCTTCCTGCGCCTGCCGACCGAGGCCGAGTGGGAGTTTGCCGCACGTGGCGGCATGGCCGTTTCCCAGTCCGAGTTTCGCGATATTCGTTTCCCCACGCCGGATGGTGGGCTCGGTGCTTATGCGTGGTTCGCTGGTGCGCAGTCGGCCAATGGCAAGCTGCAACTGACCGGTTTGCTCAAGCCAAATCCGCTGGGCCTGCATGATGTTCTGGGCAACGTCGATGAGATGCTCTTCGAACCCTTCCGCCTGAACAAGCTCGATCGCCAGCACGGCCAGGCTGGCGGCTATATCGTGCGTGGCGGTAACTACCTGACGCCGCAGGCTGAGCTGCGCACCGCATTGCGTCAGGAACAGCCTTACTACGCCAGCGCTGGCGAGCAGAACAAGCTCAAGACCGGCGGTGTGCGCCTGGCCCTGGTGGCGCCGGTGTTGACCTCGCGCGAGCGCATCAAGCAGGTCGAGCAGGACTGGAAGAAACTCGGTACTCCGGCAGCGAGCAAGGCCACAGGCAGCAAGGACAACAAGGATCCGGTCGCGGAAATCGCCAGCATCGCCAGCGGCGTGCAGGATGACGCGCTCAAGCAGCAACTGGAAAAGCTGCGTGGCGATCTGCGTGCCAACACCCAGGCACGTGACGAGCAACGCGACCAGGCGATCCGCTCCGAACTGCAATTGGGTGCTTTCCTCTGCACCAAGCTCAAGGACGACGGCATGTTCCTCGATACTCTGGAAGGCAACTACAAGCGTAGTTGTGGAGCAGGTGAAGATGACCAGATGAGCCGCTGCGATGCACGCAAAGAGCAGCTCGAAGGTCATCGCAAGGTGCTCGACTTCATGCTCAACTACTATGCCGACACGGTGGTCAGTGGTGCGCTCAACTACACCTCGGCCACCGTCGAGCCGCAAGTCAGTGTGGTGGCTCAACAAATGGCGGCGCGCAGCAAAAGCAACCTGCGCAGTTACCTCGACACCCACTGGAAGAATCTGAATAGCTACATGAAAAGCGGCAAAGTGGCGCGCAGTCAGTGGCTGGAATCCTGTAAATCCATTTAAGCGAAGGGCATGGACATGAAAGCAGTAGCGTTGTTGGATCAGCGGATGAAATGGGTCGTTCTGGGTCTCGCTCTCGTATTGACTGGCTGTCAGACCACCGGCACGACGCCGGCTGCCAATCAGGCGCCGGTCGACCCACGGCTGGCCAACAGCAGTTCGGCGCAGTTCTTCAGCAAGTCGGGTTGGCAAGCCTGTGCCGGTGGCGCGGTGGTCGGCATGCTCGCCTGCCAGCTGGGTAACCCGAGCAAGAAGGCTCAGTGCATGGTCGCTGCCGGTCTGGCTGGCTGTGGCGTGGGCATGGGCGCCAACTACTATCTGGATAACCAGCGCAGCCAGTATGCCAACGCGGAAGACCGTCTGGATGCGACCATCGCCGACGTGCGCAAGGACAACCAGGAGCTGCAGATGCTCAGCGATACCGCGCGTAGCGTGATCGCCGATGACAAGCGCAAGATCGAGCAGATCAAGCAAGACATCGCCGCCAACAAGGTGCAGAGCGCCCAGGCGCAGAAGCAGCTCGCCGAGATCGATGCCAACACCGCCTACCTGAAGAAATCCCTGGCCGACGTACGCTCCAAGCAGCAGGAGTGGACCAAGGTTGCCGCCGCCGAGCGCAACAATGGTGCCCGTACCGATACCTTGGATGCGGAGATCGGCAAGATGCAGAAGCAGATCGCGCAACTGGAGTCGGAAATCGACCAGCTGTACCAGCAGCGTTCTTCGATCCGGCTCGGTTAAGAGTCTGTTCGCGACCTGAACAGACTCCGGGAAACTCTCGGTCAACATGACAGGTAGGGTGCGCTATGCGCACCTTTACCGATCTTTTCGGTGTGCGCGGCACACTCTGTAGCGACAGCCTAATCAGGCTCCAAGGAATACGTCCATGCATCCACTTCGTTCTTTTGTCCTACTGGCTGGCGTCGCCATGCTCGCCGGTTGTGCCGTCAGTTCGCAGGAATGCGACCCACGTAATGCCGATGCCGGGTTCGCCACCAAATTCGGTTGCAAGACCCAGGGCGTCTACGCCCAGCGTGTCGAGGAGAAGGAAAAGATCCTGCTCGACGAGCAGAAAACCAACCAGTTGTTCCGTGATGTCTATGCCGCTATCGAGCAGGAGAAAGCGTCGGTCGGCAAGGATCTGGCGACCCAGCAGGCGCAGTACGCCTCCTTGAACAAGTCGCTGAACGCCCTGCTTGGTGAACTCAAGAATAAGGCCAAGGGCAACCGGCGCATCGAGGCAGAAATTGCTGCGCTGGAGAACGACCTGAAAAATATCAACCAGCAGGAGAATCCGGCCGTGCTGCAGAAACAGGTTGAGCTGCAGAAGCTGCGTAGCAAGGTTTCCAGCCTGGAAAGCGATCTTGGCCTGCGTTGATCATTGCCGTTACACCTGCATGCCGGTCGTTCCGCCAGCAGGCTTTTCCCTGACTACCTAAGCAGGAAGCTGACCGCCATGAAGCGAATCTCCCGCCTGTCCTCCCAAACCCGTAGCGCGGCAGATGCCCTGGCCGGTCATGGCGAACTCACGCAGATCCTGCGCCGGCACCTGCCGCCGAGCACGGCGACCCTGTACGCCAAGCCGAAGCAGGCCGAGGGTGATATCGTCGAATGGTATTCGGATCTTGGCGGCCAGCCGGTACCGTTCAGCCAGTTGGATGAGAAGGAGGCGGCGCAGGTGCGCCACCTGCTCGACGAGCGACTGGCTTCTATCGAACAACTGGCCAGCCAGCTCGATGCGCAGGGTGGCGATGGTGTACGCCAGGCGGCTCTGTTGCGTGAAGCGGCCCGTTATCCCGACACCTCGACCCTGTATTCGCTCAATGGCCAGCCGCTGGTGACCTTCTGGGGCGGTGGCCAACCCCCAGCGCCACCGATCACGCCTGTTACCGCGCAAGCTGGTGCGTTACCGCCAGGTGCAGCAGCCTTGGTCAGCGAGGTGCCACGCAAGCGGCGCTGGTGGTTGTGGCTGCTGCTTGCCCTGCTGTTGCTGGCCCTACTGGCGGCGCTCTGGTGGTGGCTGTTCTGTCGTGAGCCGGAAACCCCGCCTGTGCCGGTCGAGTCTCCGGTGGCCGAAGAGCCGGCCGTGCCTGAGGAGGTTCCATCCGAGCAGGAGCCAGTGGAAGAGGATCCGGTGGTCGAGGAGCTCGAACCCGAGCCGGAAATTCCGCTGCCACCGCCGATTCCCGAGCCCAAGCCTGAACCAAAACCCGAGCCCAAGCCGGATCCTGCCGAGCTGCTGAAAAAACGTATCGATGGCATCGCCCGAGACTGTTCGGCCCTGCAGAAGATGCAGCGCGAAGAGCCGTTGCTCAAGGACAACGCCGCCCTGCGCGAGCAGGTCGAGCAGAACTTGGCGAAGAACTGCAAGGAGCAGTTGATCACTAATGCCAAGAACCTTTGCCCCGATGAGCGTCCGAAGGAGTTGGCGCCGGAGATGGTCATTGTCTTTGATGCTTCCGGTTCCATGGATATCAGCATGCTGGCCACACCCAAGGAAATCGAACAGGCAACGATGGTGCAAGGGGTTGCCAATATCGCCACGCAGCTGCTGCTTGGAACCAATGCCCCGAACACGATGGGCCATGTATTCCGTGAACCCAAGCGCATCACCACGGCGCGCGAGGCGACTATTGGCGTGGTGCAACAGTTGCCCAGTGATGCCAACGCCGGACTGGTGCTGGTGGAGAGCTGTCCGGGCGCCCGCAGCGTCGGCTACTTCGGTCCTGGCCAACGAGCAGATCTGCTGTCACGCCTGCGCACCGTGACACCGGTACAAGGCACGCCTCTGGCCGATGGCATCGCCAAGGCCGGACAGATGCTCGATGGGGTCAACCGCGAGTCGGTGATGCTGGTGGTGTCCGATGGCGAGGAGAGTTGCAACCAGGATCCCTGTGCAATAGCCCAGGCCTTGGCGCGCAGCAAACCGCACTTGAAGATCAACGTGGTCGATATTCTCGGCACCGGTGCCGGGAATTGCCTGGCGGCGGCGACCGGGGGCAAGGTGTTCACCGCGCGCAACGTCAATGAGCTGCAGATCATGACCAATCAGGCAGCGCAGGACGTGCTGCCGCCAGCACACTGCAAGCGCTAAGAACCAGGGCGGGGGCAAAGGGAGAGCGAGGCCAGGCTTTTATAGCGACGAGCCTGCTCATCCTCGCGCTACGGTCAATTCCAGTCTGCGCCAGCATGTGCCTTACGGCAGCTCCAGCCCGCCACTGGCCTTGTGCAGGGCGCGCAGGTGTTCGCCCAGCGTCACCAGATTGGCCTCGTTGGCTTCCAGTTCAGCCAGGCGCTCGGGTTGTAGCAGGTTGCGCACTTCGCCGTCGAGCTCGTCGCTGAGCTGGCGCAGTTGCTGCTGACGCTCACGGCTGCTGATTTCGAGGCGCTCCCACTCCTGCTGTTGCGGCAAGCCGTAGCCACCTTCGAGCAGTTCGGCCGGGCGGCTGAGGAAGCCACTGTTGGCGAGAATTTGCTCCAGCGCGGCACCGGCCTTGTTCAGGCTCGGATCGCCAGCGGCGCGGCCGGTGAGGTAGCGGCGCTTGAGTTCGTCCTGAGCCAGCAGCAGTTGCCTGCGCAGCGCGGCTTGCTCCAGCAACAGCAGGGCGGCGCTGGCGCGCAGGTCGGCCTTGGCGAACCAGTTGCGCCGCGTTTCGGCAGGTTGCTCCAACCAGGTTTCGACGTTGTCCTGAGTGATCGGCAGGCGTTCGCGCAGGACGCGGAACATGGCCTGGTAACGTTCGCGGAAGGAGTCGAAGCGATAGCCCAGGCGCAGGGCCTCGCGCGGGTCGTCGAGCACTGTGGTGTCGGCCAGCCCGCGTGCATCCATCAGTTCCAGCAGGCCGTTGGGCAGGATGCTGTCGAGGGCATGCAGGCGCGGATTTCCGGTACCGCTGCGTAGCAGCTTGAGGGTTTCCACCGCACAGTTGTTGGAGACGAAGTAGTAGTCGCCGTCATAGCTCCAGTGCTGTTCGGCGGCGCGTACCACTAGTTGCTCGACCTCGTCGCGCGACAGGCGCAGCGGTACCGAGGCCAGGCTGCGCAGCTCGACCTTGGTGTATTCATCAATCACCTGCTCCAGCGGCAGCACGAACAGGCGTGAGGGGTAGACGCCGGTCAGGCCATCCCAGCTCGACAGTTGCAGGTCGCCGACGAAGGCACGGTAGGACAGCACCAGGTGGTGGTCGAGATCCAGGCGGCAGTCCGGGCCACGTGGCCGGCCCGGTGCGCAGACCACCAGGCGCAGCATGCTGTGGCCCCAGCGGCTCATCCAGGCATCGTTGGCTTCAGCGAGCAGGTAGTCGACTTCATACACGCGCTCAGGATCGAGGCGCCCCAGTGGCTGCAGGGCGAAGTCGCGCCCGGCATTGAGGTAGGGGTAGTCGTTGGTGCAGTTCTCGCTGGGCGGCGTCCAGTCGAAGTGCTCGCGCAAGTAGCGCGCCAGCGAAGGCCGGCGGCAGGCATAGCTGGGGTCGAGCAGAAAGTATTCGAGGTTGACCGCGACGAACTCCAGCGGATTGGTCAGTTCGTAGCTATCCGGGCTACGCGCAACCTGACCGTTGTCCAGATCGCGCGCACCGCGCTGTCCGACGCGTTGCTGCCAGCCGGCCAGGTCGAGTAGACGTGGATCGTCACTTAGGGTGAAGCGTCGCTCGCTCTGGCCGCGGCAATCTTCAGGCAACCCGACCAGGCCCATCGAGCTGACGCGTTGTCGGCATTGGCTGATGTGGCGGCGCTCGGCCGCAGGCCAGAGGCGGGCGCGGTCGTAAAGGTGGGTCAGTTCATGCAACAGGGTTGCCAGCAGTTCCTGGCGCTGGGTGCCGTGCGGTCGCCCGGTGCGATTTTCTGCCGCCGAGCCATCGACCAGCTTCGGCAGTAGCTCGGCGTTGAGCTCGATGCCGCTGAAGCGACCGACCTGGCCGTAGACCTCCGAGGGCAGTCCGGCACGCCAGCTGACCCTGACTTCACGGTCCAGTTGCTCGATGAAGCGTGGCGGCAAGGCAGCCATTGCCTCGTCCAGCAGGGCCTGGCTCGCCTGGCGTTCGGCTGCGCCTAGAGCGCTGTCCTCCAGCGTCAGACGCAGCTGCGCCTGGGCGAAGCCAGCGGCCATCGCCAGCAGCGCGCCGCAGCACCAGGCGGTGAGGTGGGTCACAGGGCGAGAATGGCTTCGGCCAGTTGCAGGTCGCTGGCGCTCTGCGCTTCGGGCAGTTGCTGGCGAATGCTCTGCAGCGCAGCTTCCAATTGTGCACCGCGAATTTCACCGGCGCTGGCGACGAAGCTGGCGGCGTCGTCGCGGGCCTGTACCACGGCTTTCATGTCGCGAATCGAGGTGGTGGTGTCGGAGGTAAAGTTGATGCTGCGATCCAGGGCGCGCACCACGATGTTGCTGGTGGCGACCACGGTTTGCGCCTGAGCGATACCGCTGAACAGGGCGCAGGCGGCGACGGCGATGACGAATGAACGACGCATGATAAGGAGCTCCGAGAACTGCAGAACGGACGATTTGACGCGGACAGGCCGGCGCGGTTCCCCGCGACCAGGCAAGTAGGCGAAGTTTACGGGGCCATGCAGCGTCGGTCAGCAGCGAGCTTATCGGTAGACGTGTGCAAAGTTTTCACAGGCTGAGGATGGCCTGAGCCAGGGCCAGGTCATCCGCTGTCGCCAGCGCGGCGTCATGACGGCGAATGTGCGCCAGGGCCGCTTCGAGTCGTACGCTGCGAATCGCGCCGTCGCTGGCGACGAAGCTGGCGGCATCGT
>JBLUOL010000001.1:0-96974 GCA_048065775.1 Pseudomonas sp. GW6 | reverse complement strand
CAAGTGAGATTACGGAGCTGCTGCCGCATAGGTGGCGACTGGTTTAGTTGCGCAAGACGGGATGCCCAGACGCATACTATGCAATTTGTGACCAGCCCAGATCGACGGTTCCCGTAGACGCTGATTGATTCGATGGATTGGTGCCCCGTCATGTAGGCGATGGTCTTATCGCTCTCGCTGGAGGCTTTTAGGTTTGAGCCCAATTGGTGGCGGAAGCTTTTCAGGGTTGGGTGCTGCTTGCGCCTTGGCCACAGCGCTCTGCACTCTTTGCGTAGACGATCCCGAATAGCTGTATTGGTACGTTGGCAGATACGCATACATTTCGCTGCGCCCGCCACAGCCTGGAGCACCGCAGGGTCGTCAATGACCAGTGTTCTGTCGGAGCCCCTATCCTGCGGGACGCTTTTTCCGCCGATGACATGGATGTTGGATTCCACGGCCCTCCGGCCACCCGCCTGGGCAGGCAGCGACGCAAGATTTCTTCACTACCATCGACTAGTAGCTGCAGCTCGATTTATGGCTAGTACTCAAAATCCCCGCTCGCAAAATAGGGCGCCAGACTTTGAGGCACGGTTTAGGCACAGAATTGGCACAGCCCGAAAATGAGTCGAAAAGGAGCGCTGCGGGCAGTACTCACCACAATCTGAGTATCCGCATGGAGATCAATTTTGAGAGATTAGCCAATTCGGGATCTGGATCGGCAGAGCCTTAGGAAAAGGCTTTTAAATCATACAGATATGGCGCACCAGGCGGGATTCGAACCCACGACCCCCGCCTTCGGAGGGCGGTACTCTATCCAGCTGAGCTACTGGTGCGTATATGTTGCGGCGGTCTATTTGACCATTAGCTGACACCCTTCTCAACTCGATGAGTATTGCCTTCGGAGGGCAGTACTCTATCCAGCTGAGCTACGGATGCGTTGCGGGGCGCAATCATACGCATCTCGGCGGTTAGCGTCCATTCTGCATGAGTGTGCATTATTCAGAACGGACTTTACACTTTCTGGCTGCCAGAACCTGTATTTCAGAAGTTTCTGCCATTATTTTAAGGTTTTTGCCTGGCCACCTATTGCCCTTTACCCCTGCCGATCCTAGGATTCGTTTGAGATTTCAAACGGCGTGTTCGGTCATTCTGAACCCTCGCACGTTCAACGGCTCTGAATCCATTACCAGGCCCCGCACGGCTCAATTTCGGCCAGCGGGCTCTGCCCGTGACTCCAACGACTTACGCCGACGCCCGGGTGTCGGAACTGAAGGAGACTGCCATGCAACTGAAAGACCCCCAGCTGCTGCGCCAACAGGCTTATATCGATGGCCAGTGGTTGGACGCCGACAGCGGTCAGACCATTGCCGTGAACAACCCGGCGACTGGCGAGATCATCGGCCATGTTCCGAAGATGGGCCGCGCCGAGACCCGTCGTGCCATCGAGGCCGCCGAGAAGGCGCTGCCGGCCTGGCGTGCGCTGACTGCCAAGGAGCGTGCGAACAAGCTGCGCCGCTGGTTCGAGCTGCTGATGGAAAATCAGGACGACCTCGGTCGCCTGATGACCCTGGAGCAGGGCAAGCCGCTGGCCGAAGCCAAGGGTGAAATCGCCTACGCCGCCTCCTTTATCGAGTGGTTCGCCGAAGAAGCCAAACGCGTATACGGTGACGTGATCCCCGGCCATCAGCCGGACAAGCGCCTGATCGTGATCAAGCAGCCGATTGGCGTCACCGCAGCCATCACCCCGTGGAACTTCCCCGCCGCGATGATCACCCGCAAGGCCGGCCCGGCCCTGGCCGCCGGTTGCACCATGGTGATCAAGCCCGCTTCGCAAACCCCGTTCTCCGCCTTGGCTCTGGTCGAACTGGCCGAGCGTGCCGGCATCCCGAAGGGCGTGCTGAGCGTGGTCACCGGTAGTGCCGGCGAAGTGGGTGGCGAGCTGACCAGCAACCCGATCGTGCGCAAGCTGTCCTTCACTGGCTCGACCGAGATCGGTCGCCAGCTGATGGCCGAATGCGCCCAGGACATCAAGAAGGTGTCGCTGGAGCTGGGTGGCAACGCGCCGTTCATCGTCTTCGATGACGCCGACCTGGATGCCGCCGTCGAAGGCGCACTGATCTCCAAGTACCGCAACAACGGCCAGACCTGCGTCTGCGCCAACCGCATCTACGTGCAGGACGGCGTCTACGATGCCTTTGCCGAGAAACTGATCGCTGCCGTGGGCAAGCTGAAGATCGGTAACGGTCTGGAAGACGGTACTACCACCGGTCCGCTGATCGACGAGAAGGCCGTGGCCAAGGTGCAGGAGCACATCGAGGACGCCGTAGGCAAAGGCGCCAAGCTGGCCCTGGGTGGCAAGCCGCACGCCCTGGGTGGCACCTTCTTCGAGCCGACCATTCTGCTCGACGTACCGAAAACCGCTGCCGTGGCCAAGGAAGAAACCTTCGGCCCGCTGGCGCCGCTGTTCCGCTTCAAGGACGAGGCCGAAGTGATCGCCATGGCCAACGACACCGAATTCGGCCTGGCCTCCTACTTCTATGCCCGTGACCTGGGCCGCGTGTTCCGCGTAGCCGAGGCGCTGGAGTACGGCATGGTGGGGATCAACACCGGCCTGATCTCCAACGAAGTCGCGCCGTTCGGCGGCGTGAAGGCTTCCGGCCTGGGCCGCGAAGGCTCGAAGTACGGGATCGAGGATTATCTCGAGATCAAGTACATGTGCCTGGGCGGCATCTGATGCCAAGACGGGGCAAGGTGCGAAAGAGCGTGCGGCGCCCCGGTTGTAAGTCGTAACCCTATTGAGTCTCTCGCGGGCTCGGTTCAGTCGATCATCGCATGCTGAACCGACCTCCCGCCGGGGACGACCATGAGGACACCATGAGCAAGACCAACGAATCCCTGCTGCAACGCCGCCAGGCTGCCGTACCGCGCGGCGTCGGCCAGATCCACCCGATCGTCGCCGAGCGCGCCGAGAACGCTACCGTGTGGGACGTCGAAGGCCGCGAGTACATCGACTTCGCCGGCGGTATCGCCGTACTGAATACCGGCCACCTGCACCCGAAGGTGATCGCTGCCGTTCAGGAGCAACTGACCAAACTGACCCACACCTGCTTCCAGGTGCTGGCCTACGAGCCCTACATCGAGCTGTGCGAAGAAATCGCCAAGCGCGTACCGGGCGACTTCGCCAAGAAGACCCTGCTGGTCACCTCCGGCTCCGAAGCCGTCGAGAACGCCGTGAAGATCGCCCGTGCCGCCACTGGCCGCGCTGGTGTTATCGCCTTCACCGGCGCCTACCACGGCCGCACCATGATGACCCTGTCGCTGACCGGCAAGGTCGTGCCGTACTCCGCCGGCATGGGCCTGATGCCGGCTGGTGTGTACCGCGCCCAGGCACCGTGCCCGCTGCACGGCGTGAGCGAGGACGAGTCCATCGCCAGCATCGAGCGCATCTTCAAGAACGACGCGCAGCCGCAGGACATCGCCGCGATCATCATCGAGCCGGTACAGGGCGAGGGTGGTTTCTACGTCAACTCCCCGGCCTTCATGCAGCGTCTGCGCGCTCTGTGCGACCAGCACGGCATCTTGCTGATCGCTGACGAAGTGCAGACCGGCGCCGGCCGTACCGGCACCTTCTTCGCCACCGAGCAACTGGGCGTGGTGCCGGATCTGACCACCTTCGCCAAGTCCGTCGGCGGCGGCTTCCCGATCTCCGGTGTGTGCGGCAAGGCCGAGATCATGGACAAGATCGCCCCCGGTGGCCTCGGTGGCACCTATGCCGGCAGCCCGATCGCCTGCGCCGCGGCCCTGGCCGTGCTCAAGGTGTTCGACGAAGAGAACCTGCTGGCACGCTCCAACGCCGTGGGCGAGAAGCTCAAGGCGGGCCTGAAGACCATCGCCGAGACGCACAAGGTGATCGGCGACGTACGTGGTCTGGGTTCGATGGTCGCCATCGAGCTGTTCGAAGGTGGCGACGTGCACAAGCCGGCTGCCGAGTTGGTCGGCAAGATCGTCGCCCGTGCGCGCGACAAGGGCCTGATCCTGCTGTCGTGCGGCACCTACTACAACGTCATCCGTTTCCTGATGCCCGTCACCATTCCTGACGCGCAACTGGAAAAAGGCATCGCCATCGTCGCCGAGTGCTTCGACGAATTGGCCTGAGCCGGAAGCTGAGCACGCGCCAGCGTGCTCATGAAGAGACCCGCCTTGTGCGGGTCTTTTTTTGCCTGAAATTGGCTATTCGGTTGACGGGGTAAAATGATCGTTTTACCTTGATCTTCATGAATATAGACACGAAGCTCATATCTGCAGCCGAAAATCTGTTCGACCGTCACGGCTTCAACGCAACCGGCATGGATCGCCTGGCCCAGGCCGCCGGCATGTCCAGCCGGACGTTGTACAAGCACGCCGGCAGCAAGAATGAACTCATCGCTGCGGTGTTGATGACCCGTGGCCAGCGATTCCTGCAACGTCTTGAGGTAGACAGCGTCGAGGCGCTGTTCGATGCATTGGCAGGCTGGATGAGTGAAGAGGGGGCGCGTGGATGCCTGTTCCTGCGCGCGCAAGGTGAGATCGGCAGCGCTGTGCCGGAAATCACCGAAGCGGTCACCGTGTACAAGGCACGCTTCAGTGAAACGGTTGGGCAGATCCTTGCCCGGCAAATGGGCCCTGGCGTGGATGATGAGCTGATCGAGCAAATCGTCGTGCTCCTCGAGGGGGCGACAGCCGCTGCCGGTTATCGCGGCATAGCGGCGGTGGATACCGCGCGCAGGGCGGCGACGACGCTGGTCGAACGGGCGCGGGCATGAGTCGTGAGTTTTATCTCGGCGCAACGGGCTTCGGCCTGATCGCCGTGTGCTACGGCTTTGCTCGTTTCGCCTTCGGCTTGTTCCTGCCGCAGATCGATGCGGATCTCGCCCTGACGGATGCCATGGGCGGGCTGATCGCCGGTGGCTCGTTTCTGGGCTACTGCCTTGCCATCGTCGTGGCCGCGCAGCTGACCGAACGCATGGGCGCGCGTACCGTTGCCGTCGTGGCCGCGCTGATTGCGGCCTTGGGCATGCTGGGTATTGCCCTGGCGCCTTCTGCGGCGTGGCTTGCCGCTGCGGTTCTGTTGGCCGGTGTGAGTACTGGATTGGCGTCACCGCCCATGGCGGCCGCTGTAGCTGTGATCGTTCAGCCTGAGCGGCAGGACGCCAGCAATACCCTGATCAATGCCGGCACCAGTGCCGGTGTGATCCTGTCCGCTCCCGTCGCCCTGATGATCGGCGGTGAATGGCGCCTGGCCTACGGCGTCTTCGCTGCTACGGCATGTGTGCTCGCGGTGTTGGCAGCTCGCCATGTCCCGCATACGGCCTGCTCACGCAGTCAGGCTGATGCCGGTCGACCTCCGTTCAGTGCGGCGCTCAGGCGCCTGGTGGTCGCTTCTTTGCTGATGGGCGCAGCGAGCACGGCGCTGTGGTCGTTCGGCAGCCAGATCGTGTCGTGGCGTCTGGGCTGGGAAGGCGCTGGGGCGGGGGTGCTCTGGACGGTCATCGGCGCCGCCGGCATCGCTGGCGCAGGTGCTGGGAGCCTGATCGCCAAGCTGGGTGTCGACCGGGCGCATCGATCGTGTCTGGGCGCATTGGCGTTCGCTATCGTCCTGGTCGGTATTGGCAGCACGGCGACCATGGTGCTTGTAGGCGGCGCGCTGTTTGGTGCGGCCTACATCACCTTGAGTGGCATCTATCTGGTCTGGGGTGTTTCGGCGCTGCCTGAACGGCCCGCGACCGGGCTGACGGTCGCCTTTCTCAGTATCGCCATCGGCCAGACGCTGGGAGCTCCCGTGTTTGGCGGGCTGGCGAGTTGGCTGAGCATGGATTACGCCATTGCCCTGTTCGCGCTGCTGGCGCTGACTGCCGGAACGATGCGTTCGACCGCCTCGGCAGCGGCGCTCGTGCGCTGAAGCTTTTGATGCGCAGAAAAAGGCCCGCGCTAGGCGGGCCAAAGGGTGACAAGCAACAACAGGATTCGGTGAGCCCGGAACCAGTCCGTAAGGCTCGGGATCAAGTGCTTACTTGGCTTCGAAGATCACGTAGACCTTGCGGCAGGCTTCGAGCACTTCCCAGGTGCCGGAAAAGCCGGCAGGAATCACGAAACGGTCGCCGGCGCGTACGGTCTTGGCGTTGCCGTCGGCGTCCCGCAGCACGGACACGCCCTGGAGAATCTCGCAGTACTCGTGCTCGGTGTAGCTCACCGTCCACTGACCCACGGCGCCTTCCCAGATGCCGGTGCTGAACTGACCGCACGGGCTGCTGTAGTGGTTGCGCACGCTTTGCTCCGGATCGCCCTTGAGCACTTTTTCCGGCGCTGGGCGATAGTGTTCGGCGGCCGTGCCGGCCTGGGCGAAGTCGACGATCTGTTCGATGTTCATCTGGCTGTTCCATGGTTTCGGTGGCGGCAACCGCGCGACCAGCAGGGCCTTCGCGGAAAAGTCGTGGCAGCAGTCTATGTTTAAAAAAACGAACATGACAAGGGCTTTTGCCGGTCCGTGTCAAAAATATTGAAAAGCCACAGCCCTCTGGTTTAGTGTGTCAGACAGGATTTGGCCAGCGATCTGGCCTTGCAGAATTATTGACAGTGCGCGCCCTCGCGGACGCCGCTTCCACCCATTGAGAGGATGCCGGAATGACTAGCCTGACTCGTGCCGACTGGGAACAGCGTGCCAAGACCTTGACCATCGAAACCCGTGCGTTCGTACACGGTGAGTACCGCGCCGCCGAGTCTGGCGCTACCTTCGAATGCATCAGCCCGGTCGACGGCCGCCTGCTTGGCATGGTGGCCAGCTGTGACCAGGCTGACGCTGACGTGGCGGTCAAGGATGCCCGCGCCACCTTCGAATCCGGTGTGTGGTCGCGCATGGCCCCGGCCAAGCGCAAGAAGGTGATGATCCGCTTCGCCGAGCTGATCGAAGAGCATGGTCAGGAGTTGGCCCTGTTGGAAACCCTCGACATGGGCAAGCCGATCAGCGACTCGCTGAGCATCGACGTCGGCAGCGCCGCCAACGCTATCCGCTGGAGCGGCGAGGCCATCGACAAGATCTACGACGAAGTCGCCGCCACCGCCCATGACGAGCTGGGCCTGGTCACCCGCGAGCCGGTCGGTGTGGTCGCCGCCATCGTGCCGTGGAACTTCCCGCTGCTGATGACCTGCTGGAAGCTTGGCCCGGCGCTGTCCACTGGTAACTCGATCATCCTCAAACCGTCCGAGAAGTCGCCGCTGACCGGTATCCGCATCGCCCAGCTGGCCATCGAAGCCGGCATTCCGGCGGGCGTGTTCAACGTGCTGCCAGGCTTCGGCCACACCGTCGGCAAGGCCCTTGCTCTGCACATGGACGTCGACACCCTGGTGTTCACCGGTTCGACCAAGATCGCCAAGCAGCTGATGATCTACGCTGGCGAGTCGAACATGAAGCGCGTCTGGCTGGAAGCAGGCGGCAAGAGCCCGAACATCGTCTTCGCTGACGCGCCGGACCTGCAGGCCGCTGCCGAAGCGGCTGCCAGCGCCATTGCCTTCAACCAGGGCGAAGTCTGCACCGCCGGTTCGCGCCTGCTGGTGGAGAACGCCATCAAGGACACCTTCGTGCCCATGGTGGTCGAGGCGATCAAGGCCTGGAAGCCGGGCAACCCGCTGGACCCGGCGACCAACGTCGGTGCACTGGTCGACACCACGCAGATGAACAATGTGCTGAGCTACATCCAGGCTGGCCATGACGACGGCGCCAAGCTGGTGGCCGGCGGCAAGCGCGTGATGGAAGAAACGGGCGGCACCTACGTCGAGCCGACCATCTTCGACGGCGTGAACAACGCCATGCGCATCGCCAAGGAAGAGATCTTCGGCCCGGTGCTGTCGGTGATCGGATTCGATGACCAGGACGAGGCCATCGCCATCGCCAACGACACCATCTATGGCCTGGCTGCAGCGGTGTGGACCAGCAACCTATCGCGTGCTCACCTGGTCGGTAAGGCATTGCGCGCTGGTAGCGTGTGGATCAACCAGTACGACGGCGGTGACATGACTGCGCCGTTCGGTGGCTTCAAGCAGTCCGGTAACGGCCGCGACAAGTCGCTGCACGCGTTCGACAAGTACACCGAGCTGAAGTCCACCTGGATCAAACTGTAACGATAGCGGGGCGATCTTCTGGTCGTCGGCCATACGGCGTTGCGTCCTCGCTTTCAATGCTCACGTACTGCCGTACGCTGCGCTTGAAAGCTCCGGGGCGCCTTGTCTGGCCTTAGCCCAGGAGATCTTTATCGAAGTTGGTTCCGGGCGAAGATCTGTTTTAAAACGCCCAACTTGCGGCCGGGCTCCCTGAAGAGGAGTCCGGCCGTTGTCTTTGCAGCCACTCGTTAACCAAGGAACTCGGCAATGCGTTGGGGCACCTATTTCGCCGTATGCTCGGCGGTCATCAGCATCGGCCTCGCACTGGGCGTTACCATGCCGCTGGTTTCGCTGCGCCTGGAAAGCTGGGGCTACGACTCCTTCGCCATAGGCGTGATGGCGGCGACTCCGGCTGTCGGCGTGCTGCTCGGTGCCTTGTTGGCCGGGCGTCTGGCGGCGCGTTTCGGCACAACCGTGCTGATGCAGCTTTGCCTGCTGCTCGGTGCAGTGTCGGTTGCCGGGCTGGCGTTGGTGCAGAACTACGCGGTCTGGGTCGGCCTGCGCCTGTTCATCGGCGTGGCGCTGACCGTGGTGTTCATCCTCGGCGAAAGCTGGATCAACCAACTCGCCGTGGAGAAATGGCGCGGTCGTCTGGTGGCCTTGTACGGCACCGGCTACGCCCTCAGCCAGCTCAGCGGCCCGCTGCTGCTGACGGCGCTCGGTACCGCCACCGATGCCGGTTTCTGGACGGGCGTGTGCCTGCTGATCGGCGGTTCGCTGATCCTGCTCGGGCGTACCGGCGCACCCAAGGTGGATGCGCACAGCGCTTCTGGGCGTGGCCTGCTGGTGTTCTGCCGCAAGTTGCCGGCGATTGCCTGGGCGGTGATGCTGTTCGCCGCCTTCGAGGCGATGATGCTGACCCTGTTGCCGATCTACGGCCTGCGCCAGGGCTTCACTCAGGAAGTGGCGCTGTTCATGGTCAGTGTGGTTGTGGTCGGCGATGCGGTGCTGCAGCTTCCCATCGGCTGGCTGGCCGACCGCATGTCGCGGCAAATGCTGTTCCGCGCATGCGGCTGCGTGCTGTTGGTATCCAGCCTGGCCATTCCACCGTTGTTGCACACGCCGGTGATCTGGCCAGTGCTGGTGGCCTTTGGCGCCAGTGCCGGTGGCCTGTTCACCTTGTCGCTGATCATGATCGGCGAGCGTTATCGTGATGACGAACTGGTGCGTGCCAATGCTCACGTTGCCCAGCTGTGGGGGCTGGGCTGCCTCATCGGGCCGTTGACCACAGGGGCTGTGAGCCAATGGCTAAGCGGTCATGCACTGCCGCTGATGATGGCCACTGGTGCCTTCGTGTTCATCATCCTGGCGAGCAAGCGCGGTGCCTTCAGCGAGATGGAAACGGCTCGCAACTGAGTCCGCTCAGCGCCACTGCCCGAGATCCTGCGTGTGCTGCAGGTCGGCTTCTTCGATCAACTCGGCGATGGTCGCACCGATCTGTTTCACCGCCGCCTCGATCACGTCGCTCGGCGGTTCGGCGTAGTTGAGGCGGATGCAGTTACGGTACTTGCCGGCCGCCGAAAAGATGCTGCCCGGCGCGATCTGGATCTTGTGCGGCAGCAGGGCGCGGTTGAGCTTCTGGCTGTCGAAGCCCTGAGGCATCTCCACCCACAGCATGAAGCTGCCCTGCGGGCGGCTGACCCGGGTGCCAGCCGGGAAATAGCGGCTGACCCAATCCACCATCAGATCGCGGCTGCGCAGGTACTGCGCACGCATGCGCCGTAGGTGCGGTTCGTAGTGCCCGTCCTTGAGGAACTCGGCCAAGGCCAGCTGCGGTAGCTGCGCGGTGCTGCCGGTGCCCAGGTA
This sequence comes from Pseudomonas sp. GW6, assembly GCA_048065775.1. Classification (GTDB taxonomy): domain Bacteria; phylum Pseudomonadota; class Gammaproteobacteria; order Pseudomonadales; family Pseudomonadaceae; genus Aquipseudomonas. The sequence continues at coordinate 86,993 of JBLUOL010000001.1, read as the reverse complement.
CTTCATGTGTACCACCTGCTCCAGATAGCGCCCTGGAGCGATCCAGCCGACGCGCAGGCCCGGCGCCAGGGTCTTGGAGAAGGAGCTGCAGAACAGTACGCGGCCGTCCTCATCGAAGGACTTGATGCTGCGCGGGCGTGGGTAGCTGTAGGCGAGCTCGGCGTAGACGTCGTCCTCGATGATGGCCACGTCGAAGCGCTGCGCCAGGGCGACCAGGGCGCGCTTGTTGGCGTCGGGCATGATGTAGCCAAGCGGGTTGTTGCAGTTGGGCGTGAGCTGGATGGCCTTGATCGGCCACTGCTCCAGGGCCATTTCCAGGGCGTCGAGGTTGATTCCGGTGAGCGGGTCGGTGGGTAGTTCCAGCGCCTTCATGCCGAAGCCCTTGAGCGCCTGCATCACGCCGTGGAAGCTCGGCGAGTCGACCGCAACGATATCGCCGGGCTGGCAGATGGCGCGCACCGCCGCCGACAGCGCCTCGTGGCAACCGGTGGTGACTACCAGATCTTCGGCCTCCAGCTGGCAGCCGGAGTCGAGCATCAGCCTGGCGATCTGTTCGCGCAGGCGGATGTCGCCGCGAATGCCGCCGTAGGTGAGCACGTCCGGGTCCTGCCGACGCGCCTGGCGCGACAGGTTGCGCAGCAGCGGTTTCAGCGTCGGGCCGCTGATGTCCGGGCGGCCACGGCCCAACTGCAGCATGTCGTGCTGCGGTGAGCTGCTGATCAGCTCCAGCACGTGATCCCACTGCGAAACTTCCACCGGCCTCTGCGCCGCGCGACTGATCTGCGGCAGCGCGGGCATTTGTCGCCCCAGCGGTACGAAGTAGCCGGACTTCGGCCGCGGCGAGGCCAGGCCCATGTCCTCCAGGTGACGGTAGGCCTGTTGCACAGTGCTGAGGCTGACGCCGTGCTCCTGGCTCAGGCTGCGTACCGACGGCAGGCGGTCGCCGGGGCGGTACAGACCCTGCTCGATGCGGGTGCCGAGCAGTTCGGCCAGATTCAGATAGAGCGTCATGGCAGTCGTCCGGTTCGTCCAGGGTGTATTAACTGAGACCAGTACAGATCAGCGCGAAAATTCCCATTCAGGGGAAAATGTGCGGAATCTGTATGGAGTTAATAAGAGTTTTTTGGATCTGTCATGACTTTTCTTCCGACGGCATTCTGATCTCCCATGACAGAAGACAACGGGAGAACAGCCATGACCGGGTTCAGCAATACAGATTTCGTAGCACTAGGTGAGGCCGTGCGGATTACGAGGCACAAGGGCGAGGTTCGCTACTTCGGCCGCGACTGGCCGGCCTTCTGGCGGCGCCTGAACACTCGTCGCGTGCTGCTCAAACTCAACGACCAGCAACTGCGCGACATCGGCCTCAGCCGCGCCCAGGCCAAGCGCGAGGCGAGTCGACCGTTCTGGACGTTATGAATGAGACCCTGCCATGTTGAGGTTGGGAGATCTTGATGGTTCCGCTGAACGACTTGCTGCTGTTTGCCGGTGCTGCGCTGCTGATGGTGCTGACGCCGGGCCCCAACATGATCTACCTGATCTCGCGCTCCATTTGCCAGGGGCGCAAGGCCGGCGTGATCTCGCTGTTGGGTGTCATCCTGGGCTTTGTCGTGCACATGTTTGCCGCGGCGCTGGGCATCACGGCCCTGTTTCTGGCGATTCCCATCGCCTATGACCTGCTCAAATGGGCGGGGGCAGCCTACCTGCTTTATCTCGCCTGGCAGGCTGTCCGGCCCGGTGCACGATCACCTTTCGAAGCCCGGCAACTGCCAGCAGACCCACCCTCGCGGCTGCTGCTGATGGGGTTTCTGACCAATGTGCTGAATCCGAAGATCGCCGTGTTCTACCTGTCGATCTTCCCGCAGTTCGTATCGCCTGAGCATGGCTCGGTATTCCAGCAGAGCATCCTGCTCGGGCTGACCCAGATCAGCGTCAGCTTTACGGTCAATCTGCTCATCGCACTGTTCGCCGGCAGCCTGTCGGCGTGGCTGGTGGGCAGGCCACGCTGGCTGGTCGCACAGCGCTACGTGATGGGCGGTGTGCTGGCCGGGTTGGCGGTGCGCCTGGTTTCCGAGCAGCGCAAGGTCACGTCCTAGCGCCCGACACGGATACATGTCGGTGCTCTGCGGTGGGGTACGCACCAGTTTTCGGGCACTGCCGTTATGGAGGCTGTAAGCCCGGATTGCATTTGAGCCTGGGTAGTGAGGCGGCTTTGGTGGTTTTATGGATTGGCATTTGCTGTTGTTGTTTTCTGCGGCCTTCACGGGCGCAGTTGCCGTGCCTGGGCCGAACGTTGCGTTTGCGGTTGCGCAGGCGCTCAAGCACGGAGTCAGAGCAACGTTGCCCGGCGCATTCGGCTTTGGATTGGCGACAGCCGTCCACGCTATCGTGGTGCTGTTGGGCGTCGGTTTGCTTATCCAAGACAACCGTTGGGTGCTGACTTATTTGCGCTGGGGCGGGGGGATCTATCTTGCCTCCCTCGCGTTCGGGGCCTTCTTCACGACGTCCGGATCAAGCGACGCCAAGACGGAAATGTCGAGCCAAAGGAAGATGTTTGCCGATTCGTTTCTCGTCTCCTTGACCAACCCCAAGGGGTGGCTGGCAAGCCTGCTCATCTACCCCAGTTTCATCAGTCCATATTTTTCGTACACCATCCAGGCTATTGCCCTGAGTCTGACGGCGATGGTCATTTCGCTGTCGATCTATGGCGGGTACATGTTTCTCGCCCACAAGGCGCGTGCGGCTTTAGACAACAAAGCCGCGCTCAACAAAGTCACTGGTGTGATTTACGCAGCGGTTGCGTTGTGTCTGGTTCTACTTCCATATTGAGCGCCCGCAATCAACGGCGCCTCATCGATCACGGCACTACAGCAGCTCTTTCAATCGATGCCAGGCCATTCCCAGTGCCAGCAGCGGCGAGCGCAGGTGTTTGCCGCCGGGGAAGGTCATGTGCGGCACCTGGGCGAACAGGTCGAAGCCGCGACTTTCCTGACCGGCAATGGCTTCGGCGAGCAGCTTGCCAGCCAGGTGCGTGGCGTTGACGCCGTGCCCGGCATAAGCCTGGGCGTGGAACACATTGGGCTGATCCTTGAGTCGGCCGATCTGCGGCAGGCGGTTGGCGCCGATGCCAATCATCCCGCCCCATTGGTAGTCGATGCGCACATCGGCCAGTTGCGGGAACACCTTGAGCATCTTCGGCTTCATGTAGCCAGCGATATCGGCCGGATCGCGCCCGGAATAGTGGCAGGCACCACCGAACAGTAGGCGGCGGTCAGCGGAGAGTCGGTAATAGTCGACTGTCACGCGCTGGTCGCACAGCGCCATGTTCTGTGGAATCAGTTGCCGCGCCTGCTCTTCGGAAAGTTGCTCGGTGGCGATGATGTAGCTGCCGGCCGGTAGCACCTTACCGCTGAGGGTCGGGTTGAGGCCGTTGATGTAGGCATTGCAAGCCAGCACCAGGTACTTGGCGCGCACCTGGCCATTGGCGGTGTGCACGCGCACCTCGCTGCCGTAGTCGATACGTGTCACCGGAGAGTCTTCGAACAGCTGCACGCCGAGCGATTGGGCGGCAGCGGCTTCGCCGAGCGCCAGGTTGAGCGGATGCAGGTGGCCCGAGCCCATGTCGATCATGGCACCGTGATAGTTGTCGGAGCCGACCACTTCGTGGATGCGCTCCTTCGGCACCATGCGCAGTTCGTGACGATAGCCGAGGCTTTCCAGCTCGGCCTTGTCTTCGGCGAAGCCTTCCATGTGCGCCGGCTTGTTGGCCAGGTCGCAGTAGCCCCAGGTCAGATCGCAATCGATCTGGTACTGGGCGACGCGTGCGCGCACGATTTCCACCGCCTCCAGGCCCATCAGCTTGAGCTGACGCACGCCGTCCTTGCCGACCACCGATTCGAACTGTTCGACATCATGGCCAACGCCGCGAATCAGCTGCCCGCCGTTGCGCCCGCTGGCGCCCCAGCCGATCTTGCGCGCTTCCAGCAGCGCCACCGACAGGCCCTTCTGGGCCAGCTCGATCGCGGTGTTCAGGCCGCTGAAACCGCCACCGACGATGCACACGTCCACCTGCAGCTCACCGCCCAGTGGCGGGTAGGCCTGCTGGCGATTGACGCTGGCGGCGTAATAGGAAGCGGCATGCTGCGGGCTGTGGACGGGCTGGTGAACGCGGGCGTTCATGTGCGAAATCCTGATTTTGTTGTGTGGAAAATTCAACGCAGCATAAGCGCGTGATCCGTCCGGCGCCAAGAGGTCAGCGGAAAAAAGCGGTATGTTTCGCAGATGGTGCGGGGTCGTCGAGGTTGTGCGCAGCGGTTCCCGGATTGCATCCGGGCTACGTCTGGTCTACAGGCGCTGTAAACTGCTCCCTTCATTTCAAGGCGCCCGAGCATGAGCTGCACCGACCGCAAGATCGACCACCTGCGCCGCCAGATCCCGCGCTTCGACTGCGTTCCCGGTTGCCACGACTGCTGCGGGCCGGTGACTGCGTCGTCTGAGGAGCTGGCGCGCCTGCCGGTCAAGAGCGACGCCGAACATGACGCGGCGCTGGCCGAATACAACTGCGTGCACCTGGGGCCGAACGGCTGCGAGGTGTATGACCAGCGCCCGCTGATCTGCCGCCTGTTCGGTACTACGCCGAACCTGCCTTGCCCGCATGGGCGTGGCCCGGAGCAGCCCATCGAGCCGGCAGTCGAGCGTCAGGTGCATCGCCTGATCGCCACGACGCGGCAGAGGCTGGTGTAGTGGATTTATCGAAGCGTCGATATAATGCGACTCACTATCAGTTAGCCGCCTTCCCCCGCCATGACCAAGACCTCCCCCGGCGTCGAGCTGATCGGCGCGCTCGCGCTGCATTACGACGATCTGGTGGAGTACGTCCGGCGACGTTTCCAGGGCTCTCAGTTTGCCCGTGAAGTGGTACACGACGTCTGCCTGCAATTGCTGGAAAAACCCCCTCAGCAGCCGGTCAACTTGCCTTTTGCCTTTCTGCGTCGCGCCTCGTTCAATCGCGCTATCGACCGCCGTCGTGCTGATAACACCCGCAACGCCTACTTCGAAGTGACTGCCGAGGTGCCGGACTGGCACGTACACGAACTCGATGGCGCCGCCGCGTTGGACTTTGAGCAACAGCTCGAAGCCCTGCTGGCAATCATCGATGCTTTGCCGGCACGGGCCCGCCAGGTATTCCTGTTGCATCGCATCCATGGCATGCAGCAGCGTGAGATCGCCAGCGAGCTGGGCATTTCCACCAACATGGTGACCCAGCATTTCTCCCGTGCCATGCGCAGCATCGCCAGCGACTGGGAGCCGGCGCGGCGAGCGCTGGCGGGACGCTACTGAAATGCTGGAGCGCCCCGATGATCCTCGACGCGGCACCGGTGCCGACCCGCTTTCGACGTTCGAGCAAGCCCTGCGTGATCGGGTGCCGTCCCGCGAGGCGCTGCTGGCAGAGGGCAAGGCACAGACGGCGCGGCAGCGGCGGCGCAAGCAGGCGCTCGGTGGCGGGCTGTCGGTACTACTTATGGCTGTTGCCCTGTGGATGGCCGATCCGGCCTGGCACAGCGAGGAAGTGCGTACCGCGGTTGGCCAACGTGACAGCCTGACGCTGGCCGATGGCAGCCAGGTACTGCTCAACAGTGCCACTCACTTGCGCGTCGAGCGACGCCTGCGCAGCCGGCAAATCGAACTGCTGGCCGGCGAGGCCACCTTCACTGTCGAACATGCCGATAGCCCTTTCATCGTGCGCAGCCAGGGTGTGGCGGTGCTCGACATCGGCACGGTGTTCAATGTACGCAGTGACGCACGCGGTGTGGCGGTTGCGGTGCTCGAAGGCGAGGTCGAGGTGTCCAGCAAGCAGTCGCCGCCGCAGCGTCTGTACAACGGGCAGCAGGTGCTGGCCACAGGTGGGCGGATCGGTGCCGGTGGTGTGGCCGACAGGGTACGCATCACCGCCTGGCAGCAGGGCAAGCTGCGTTTCGACGGCACGCCGCTGCGTGAGGTGATCGTCGACATCCAGCGCTACCGTCAGGCACCGGTGCGCCTGGCCGATCCGCGCCTCGGCGAATTGCGCGTATCCGGCGAGTTCGACAGCGCCGCCATCGAAGAATTGATTGACCTGCTGCCGGCCATCCTGCCGGTACTCATGGTTCGCGGCGGGGATGGCAGCGTGGTGATCAGCGGACTCTGAGCGTGAGTCACGGGTGCTCGCCGGAGCCGGTCGAGCGAGCGCCGAAAAATAAACGAGAATTTTTTGCATTCGCCCTCAACATCGATGACCTCTCATCCGCCACTCCCTGTGAACGCCATTTCTGATCGTGTCACGGGGAGCTTCATGGACACTAGAACACCATCGCGCCGCTCGCGGCTGAGCCGTCTTTCACTGTTGGCCGCCGGCATCATGCTGGCCACGACGCTGCACGCGCAGGACACCACGCATGCGCTAAACCTGCCGGCGCAGCCGCTGGATCAGGCCCTCAATGCGCTGGCCGGGCAGACGGATAGCCGCATCCTGTTCGCCACCGATATCGCCGAGGGCCTGAGTGCTCCGGCGGTGACGGGCGAGATGACTGTGCAGCAGGCGCTTGAGCGCCTGCTGAAGGGCTCTGATCTGACGGTGCAGCAAACCAGTGACGGCAGCTTCGTGATTGCTGCCCCGGTAGCGAGCGGTGCCGTGCTGGATCTGGGGGCGATCACCATCCAGGGACAAGGCATGGGCGAAACCACCGAAAACACGGGTTCCTACACGCCTGGCCTTATCAGCGTCGGCTCGAAGAGTCCCACGTCGCTGAAGGAGACCCCGCAATCGGTATCCGTGATCACTCGCCAGGTCATCGAGGATCGCCAGATCACCGACATCAACGAGGCCATGAAGGCGGTGCCCGGCATTACGGTGCAGAGCAACACCTTCCGTATCCAGGATTTCTACTCGCGCGGCTTTCCCATCCAGAACATCCAGCTCGACGGTGCCGCGCCAATGGCCCTTGGAACTACTGCCGGTAGTTTCTACTCGTCGAATATCTACGACCTGGCCGAGTTCGACCATGTGGAGGTGCTGCGCGGCAGCAGCGCGCTGTTCGGTGGCACCGGCGACCCCGGCGGCATCATCAATCTGGTACGCAAGCGCCCGCTGGATACCTACCAGCTCAAGTTCAGCGCCTCGGCCGGCAGCTGGGACAACTACCGCAGCGAGCTTGATGTGACCGGCCCGCTGGGGTTCGACGGTAGGCTGCGTGGGCGCATGGTGATGGCTTATCAGGACCGTCAGTACTTCGTCGACAACCGTGCGACTGACAAACCGCTGGTTTATGGGGTGCTGGAGGCGGATGTCAGCGACGACACGATGCTCACCGCCGGTCTGCGCTTCAACAAGGTGCATGAGACCGGCACCGCTTCGCAGCTGCCGCGTTACAGCAATGGTGCCGACCTGGGCCTGCCGCGTCACACCGGCCTTTCCACCACCTGGGCTTATGCCGACGGCTTTTCCCGCGAGTACTTCGCCAAGCTCGACCATCGCCTGAACGACGACTGGAAGCTCAACCTCAGCTACACCAACATCTACGACACCATCGACACCAATAACGCCACCACCCTGGGTTCGGTCAACCCAGTCACTGGCGTCGGCGTGACTCGCTATGGCACCTATGTTACCCAGTGGAGCGAGCAGAACCTCTGGGATGCCAATCTCTCTGGCGACTTCAGCATGTTCGGTCTCGACCATAAGCTGGTCGTCGGTGCGGACTATCAGGAGATCGACAGCCGCTGGCGCGGTACCGGCCGCTTCACCACCGCCGGTGGTGCGGTCAACGTATTCGACCCGAACTCGACGCCCTGGGACGATCCAGGTGCTCGGCCGGTATTCAGCCGTAACTACAGCCCCAACAGCCAGGAGCAATATGGCCTGTATTCGAACCTGCGCCTGCAGTTGGCCGAGCCGCTGCACCTGATCCTTGGTGCGCGCGTACAGCGCTACAAGTTCGACCAGACCTATCAGGTCGCCGACGCCACCGGGACGGTCTGGGCCCAGCAATCGCGCGTGGACATGCATGAGCCGACCAAGGTCACGCCCTTCGGCGGTATCGTCTACGACCTGACCGACGAGTGGGCCGCGTACGCCAGCTACGCCGAGATCTTCAAGCCGCAACAGAACCTGCTCAGCGGCCCGGCCAGCGCCGGCTCTCCGCTCGATCCGATGACCGGCAAGACCTACGAGACGGGGATCAAGGGTGAGCTCTTCGGCGGCGCGGTCAACACCAGCATCGCGCTGTACTACACCAAGCGCGAAGACCAGTCCGTGCAGGATGCGAACTACCCGGCTACCCAGGTGCTCTTCGGTGGCAACTGCTGCTACCTGAATGGTGGTGAAACCATCAGCAAGGGCATCGACATGGAGATTTCCGGCGAGCTGCTGCGCGATTGGATGCTGATGGCCAGCTACACCCTCAACCTCAACAAGAACCGCGACACGGGCTCGGCGCTGAGCACCGTCACGCCCAAGCATGTGGCCAAGCTGTTCACCACCTACCGCCTGCCGGGTGAGTTGGAAGACTTGCGCGTGGGTGGCGGTGTGGACATCCAGAGCGCCACCTACGTCAGTGGTAGCGCGTCGACCTATGACAGCCTGGGCTCTGTAGTGCAGGCCAATGTCCCGTTCGAATACAGGCAGGGTGGCTATGCGATCTGGAACGCGATGGTCGACTACCGCATCGACGAGCACTGGAACCTGACCCTCAACGGCAACAACCTGCTCGACAAGAAGTACTACCAGACGGTTGGCGGCGCGACCTACGGTAACTACTACGGCGACCCACGCAACTACATGCTGACCCTGCGCGGTACCTTCTGGTAAGCCTGTCCTCAGCCGAAAAACAAACGCCCGCTGTGCAGCGGGCGTTTTCCATTGCGTGGGGGGTTACTCAGGCACCGGCAGCGCCAGGCTCTCCTTCACCTCCTCCATGACGATATAGCTCTTCGACTCGCGCACGTGCGGCAGTTTGAGCAGGATGTCGCCGAGCAGCTTGCGGTAGCTGGCCATCTCGTTGATGCGTGCCTTCACCAGATAGTCGAAGTCGCCGGAGACCAGGTGGCATTCCAGCACGTGCGGCAGCTTGAGTACGGCGCGGCGAAACTCCTCGAAGGTGTCGCCGGATTTGTAGTCCAGGCTGATCTCGACGAACACCAGCAGGTTGGCCTTGAGGTGCTGCGGATTGAGGCGGGCGTGGTAGCCCATGATGATGCCTTCGCGCTCCAGGCGGCGTACGCGCTCGGTGCAGGGCGTGGTCGACAGCCCCACGCGCTCGCCCAGTTCGGTAAAGCTGATGCGCCCGTCCTCCTGCAGGATGCGCAGGATGTTGCGGTCAATCTTGTCCAGTTCACGACGGCTTTGATGCTGGGTTCTCATGGGGAATCCGCCTCTGTAAAACGGCTTTTTGCCAAGAATTCTCGCCAAATATAGCTATGTATATGGTGAAAAGCACTGCACGGCTCTTCCTATACTGCGCCCATCTACAACAATGGCCTGTAACGCACGCGCTCTGGGCGCGGCGGGGAGAAAAACATGCGTGTTCTGGTTCTCGGCAGCGGTGTGATTGGTACCGCCAGTGCTTACTACCTCGCTCGTCAGGGCTTCGAGGTGGTGGTTGTCGACCGTCAGAATGGCCCGGCGCTGGAAACCAGCTTCGCCAACGCCGGCCAGGTTTCTCCCGGATATGCCTCTCCCTGGGCCGCGCCGGGCGTGCCGCTGAAAGCCATCAAGTGGCTGCTGCAGAAGCACGCACCGCTGGCGATCAAGGCCACCGGTGACATCGACCAGTACCTGTGGATGGCGCAGATGCTGCGTAACTGCACTGCCAGCCGCTATGCGATCAACAAGGAGCGCATGGTGCGCCTGTCCGAGTACAGCCGCGACTGCCTCGACGAGTTGCGTGCCGAAACCGGCATCGCCTATGAAGGCCGCCAGCTCGGCACCACTCAGCTGTTCCGCACCCAGGCTCAGGTCGATGCTGCCGCCAAGGACATCGCCGTGCTGGAAGCCTCCGGTGTGCCGTTCGAGCTGCTCGACCGCGACGGCATCGCCCGCGTCGAACCGGCCCTGGCCGGCGTCAAGCACAAGCTGGCCGGCGCCCTGCGCTTGCCCAACGACCAGACCGGCGACTGCCAGATGTTCACCACCAAGCTGGCGGACATGGCCAAGGCGCTTGGCGTCGAGTTCCGTTTTGGCCAGAACATCCAGCGCCTGGATGCCGTGGGCGACCGCATCAATGGCGTGTGGATCGACGGCAAACTGGAAACCGCTGATCGCTATGTGCTCGCCCTCGGCAGCTACAGCCCGCAACTGCTCAAGCCGCTGGGCGTGCGTGCGCCGGTCTACCCGCTCAAGGGTTATTCGCTGACCGTACCGATCACCAATGCGGACATGGCGCCGACCTCGACCATTCTCGACGAGACCTACAAGGTCGCCATCACCCGTTTCGATGGCCGCATCCGCGTCGGCGGCATGGCCGAGATCGCCGGTTTCGACCTGTCGCTCAACCCGCGTCGTCGCGAAACTCTGGAGATGATCACCGCCGACCTGTACCCGGAGGGCGGCGATCTGCAACGCGCCGACTTCTGGACCGGCCTGCGTCCGGCCACGCCTGATGGCACGCCGATCGTGGGGGGGACCGCCTTGCGCAACCTGTTCCTCAACACCGGTCACGGCACCCTGGGCTGGACCATGGCCTGCGGCTCCGGTCGTCTGCTCGCCGACCTGATGGCCAACAAACGTCCGCAGATCAGTGCCGATGGCCTGGATATCTCGCGTTACTCGCGCAAGGCGCGTGAAGTCCAGAGCGCACCGCAGCCGCTGCGCACCTGATAGCCTTCGCGCTTTCGCAACTCAAGGAGCTTTACCCTTATGTCGATTCAGCGCCTGCATGTGGCCAAACGCTACAGCGAAGTGGTGATCCACAACGGCACGATTTACCTCGCCGGCCAGTTGGCTGACGACTTCGCCGGTGACATCCGCGAGCAGACCCGCCAGACCCTGGCCAACATCGACAAGATGCTGGCCGAGGGTGGCAGCGACAAGAGCAAGATCCTCTCGCTGACCATCTTCCTCAATGACATGGCCGACTACGACGGCCTCAACGCCGAGTACGACGCCTGGGTCGCCGACGGCAATGCGCCGGCCCGCGCCTGCGTCGAAGCGAAGATGTACAAGCCCGAAGTGCTGGTGGAAATGTGTGTGGTGGCTGCCGTCTGAGGCGGCCACAGCTTTTTGTTGCCTGCCATCCATGGCGGCAACCCTCCGGGCCGTCGCAAGCGACGTCAAAAAATTCTCCCGGAATTTTTTTGTGTTGGCTTTTCACCCGGCTCCCCCGCCGGGTTTTTTTTGAATGACGATTTGCCTGCGTGTAGCCGGGATTTCATCCGGGCTACGAAAAACCGTAGCCTCAGCGAATGATTGAGAGATAAACGACCATGCGTCCTGCCCGTGCCCTGATCGACCTCGATGCCCTGCGTCATAACTACCGCCTGGCCCGTGAACTGAGCGGTGCCCGTGCCCTCGCCGTGGTCAAGGCCGATGCTTATGGGCATGGCTCGGTGCGCTGTGCGCAGGCACTCGAAGCCGAGGCCGACGGCTTTGCTGTGGCCTGCATCGAAGAGGCGCTGGTACTGCGCGAGGCGGGAATTGTCGCGCCGACCCTGTTGCTCGAAGGCTTCTTCGAGGCTGACGAGCTGGCGCTGATCGACCAGCATGACCTGTGGTGCGTGATTCATGCGCAGTGGCAGATCGAGGCCATCGAGCAGGCCCAACTGAGCAAGCCGCTGACCGTCTGGCTCAAACTCGACAGCGGCATGCACCGTGTCGGTCTGCATCCGGCCGATTACCAGGCCGCCTATCGTCGCCTGCTGGCCAGCGGCAAGGTCAGCAAGATCGTGCTGATGAGCCACTTCGCCCGTGCCGACGAGCCCGAGTGCGAGCGCACGGCCGAGCAACTGGCGGTGTTCCAGCAGGCTCGCGACGGTCTGAGCGCCGAGGTCAGCCTGCGCAACTCGCCGGCCGTGCTCGGCTGGCCACAGGTGCCCAGTGACTGGGTGCGTCCCGGCATCATGCTGTACGGCGCCACGCCGTTCGAGCAGGCTCAGCAGCACGCTGCGCGCCTGCAGCCGGTAATGACGCTGGAATCGAAGGTCATCAGCGTGCGTGAGCTGCCGGCCGGTGAGCCGGTGGGTTATGGCGCGCGCTTCGTGGCTGAAAGACCGACTCGCGTTGGCGTGGTCGCCATGGGCTATGCAGACGGCTATCCACGGCATGCGCCGACCGGTACGCCAGTGATGGTCGACGGTCAACTGACCCGCCTGATCGGGCGCGTGTCGATGGACATGCTGACCGTGGACCTGACCGATCTGCCGCAGGCCGGCCTCGGCAGCCGTGTCGAACTATGGGGCAAGCAGGTGCTGGCCAGCGACGTGGCCATGGCGGCTGGCAGCATTCCCTATCAGATTTTTTGCAATCTGCGGCGGGTACCGCTGCTCTATCTCGGGGGCTGAGTTCGCCGTGTAGGCGAAGGGTGAACGCAAGTGTTGTAAATTCCGAACGCTATGCCATGATACGGACACTTTTCCGTCTCTTATCCCAAGGGGGATTCCAGCATTGGACGTCGGCGTTCGACTGCAATCGATTCGTAAGCTCAAAGGCCTATCCCAGCGTGAACTCGCCAAGCGGGCGGGCGTCACCAACAGCACCATTTCCATGATCGAGAAGAACAGCGTCAGCCCCTCGATCAGTTCGCTGAAAAAGGTGCTCGGCGGCATTCCCATGTCGCTGGTGGAATTCTTCTCGCTCGACATGGAGCAGGAGAACCAGACCCAGGTGGTCTATCGTGCCGCCGAACTGACCGATATCTGCAGTGGCGCCATCACCATGAAGCTGATTGGCAAGGCCCACCCGAGTCGCGCCATTTCCTTCCTCGACGAAACCTACCCGGCCGGCACCGACACCGGTGACGAAATGTACGCCCACGAAGGCGAAGAGGCTGGCATGCTGGTCGAGGGCAAGCTGGAGCTGACCGTTGGCAACGAGGTGTTCATCCTCGAGCCGGGCGACAGTTATTACTTCGAAAGCAGCAAGCCGCATCGCTTCCGCAATCCGTTCGATGTACCGGCGCGTTTGATCAGTGCCACCACGCCAGCGAACTTCTGATCAATAACCCTGCGACAATATGGGTTGTTTCGGCCAGGCCCGCTTGCCGTTATACTGTCGCCCGCTCGCGAAACCGTGGCCGCGGGCGTGACTAGCCACGAAGAGGGTGTACCGTGAATCTGATGAAGAAAATGCTGGCAGTACCGGCTGCCGTATTGGCCCTGTGGGCAGTGACTGCTCAGGCCACGACTGATGAAGCCATCGCCGAGCGTCTCAAGCCTGTAGGCGACGTGTGCATCATGGGCGAAGAGTGCAAGGGCGTCGAAACCGTCGCCGCATCCGCCGGTGGTGGTGCACGCACCGCTGACGACATCATCGCCAAGCATTGCAATGCCTGCCACGCCACCGGTGTGCTGGATGCACCGAAGATCGGCGACACCGCTGCCTGGAAAGAGCGTGCCGACCATCAGGGCGGTCTTGACGGCATCCTGGCCAAGGCCATCTCCGGTATCAACGCCATGCCGCCGAAAGGCACCTGCGCTGATTGCTCGGACGACGAACTGCGTGAAGCGATCAAGAAGATGTCCGGTCTGTAAGACCCGTCTCTTCCCTGAAAAACCGCCCTCCGGGCGGTTTTTTCGTTTCTGGCGGCGGCATGCAACCATGCCGGTGGCTACACAGTCCAAGCTGCATTCGTCATGGATGTCGCGAGGAGCGTCAGATGCCGCACACCTGTACCCTCGAACAAGCCGTCGACCGCGTACTGAGCGAGATCGCCGGGCCGATTCATCTGGGTTTACCGCTCGGTCTGGGCAAGCCCAATCGCTGGGTCAACGCGCTGTATGCACGGGTGCGGGAGATGCCCGAGCGGCAACTGACCATCTACACCGCGCTGTGCCTGGCGCGTCCGCGTGCCGGCCAGGACTTGCAGCGGCGCTTTCTCGAACCTTTCGTCGACCGGGTCTACGGCGATTATCCCGAGCTGGATTTTCTCGCCGATCTGCACAGCGGCAACCTACCGGCCAACGTGCGCGTCGAGCAGTTCTTCTTCCAGCCCGGCAGCCTGCTCGAGTGCGAGCCGGCGCAGCAGGACTACATCAGCAGCAACTACAGCCATGTCGCCCGTGACCTCAATGCCAAGGGCCTGAATCTGGTCGCCCAACTGGTCGCCGTCGACGCCGCGCAGCCCGAGCATTTCAGCCTGAGCTGCAACCCGGACGTCACCCTCGATCTGCTGCCACTGCTGGACAAGCGCCGCAAGGCTGGCGAGACCGTGCTCAGCGTCGCTCAGATCCACAGTGATCTGCCCTACATGGCCGGCGATGCCCAGGTGTCGCGCGATACCTTCGATATCCATATCGGCGAGGACGAGCGCACCACGCTGTTCTCCACACCGAACATGCCGGTGACCCTGCAGGATCATTGCATCGGCCTGTTCGCCAGCACACTGGTGCGCGACGGCGGCACCCTGCAGATCGGCATTGGTGCGATGGGTGATGCCCTGGCGTCGGCGCTGATGGCCAGGCAGGACAACAATGCCCGCTACCGCGCACTGTTACAGGCGCTGCATGCTGATGAGTGGGCGGGGGAAATCGCCGCTAGTGGCGGTCTCGAACCGCTCGATCAGGGCCTCTATGGCTGCAGCGAAATGTTCGTCAACGGCTTGCTGGCACTGGCCGAGGCCGGTCTGCTGCGGCGTCGGGTCTACCCGCATCTGCGTCTGCAGCGTCTGGCCTGTAGTGGCGCGTTGGATGAAAAGGGCCGGCCACACAGCGTTCAGGCGCTGGTCGACGCGGGGCTGCCGACGAAGTTGCAGCCAAGCGATCTGGCCTGGCTGCGCGATAGCGGCATGCTGCGTGGCGAAATCCGGCTGGAGAAGGGCGAGTTACACCTGCCTGACGGTAGCCGAGTCGCGGCTGACCTGAGCGATCCTCAGGCGCAGGCTCATCTGCAGTCCTGCCTCGGCAGCGCACAGGGCGGCGTGGTGCTGCATGGCGGTTTCTTCCTCGGCCCGGAAAGCTTCTACCGGCGTCTGCGCGAGCTGGATGACAGCGAACGGCAGCGCTTTGCCATGACCGGCATCCGCTATATCAACGAGCTGTACGGTGAAGAGGAACTCAAGCGTCTGCAGCGCCGTGATGCACGCTTCATCAATACGGCTTTCACCATGACCCTGCTCGGCGCAGGCGTGGCCGATCAACTGGAGGACGGTCGGGTGCTTAGCGGCGTAGGCGGGCAATACAACTTCGTCGCCCAGGCCCATGCGCTGGAGGATGCGCGCTCGATCCTGCTGCTGCGCAGCTGGCGCGAATCAGGCGGCGAGGTGAATTCGAACATCGTCTGGGACTATGGCCACGCCACCATCCCTCGGCACCTGCGCGATATCGTGGTGACCGAATACGGCATCGCCGATCTGCGTGGCAAGACCGACGCGCAGGTGATCGAGGCGCTGCTCAAGATCAGCGATTCACGCTTCCAGAACGGGCTGATCGAGCAGGCCCAGCAGGCCGGCAAGCTGCCGGCGGATTTCCGGCTCGATGAGCGCTTCGGCAACAACTTGCCCGAACGCCTGCAGGCGCTGCGTACTGAGCATTCGCCGCTGTTCGCCGAATATCCGCTAGGCAGCGACTTCAGTACGGTGGAGCAGGATCTGGTGCGGGCGCTGAGCTGGCTCAAGAGCAAGCTGCGCCTGACCGAAATACTGGAACTGGGCAAGGCCACGCTCGAAGCGCCCGAGCCGGCCATCTACCCCGAGCATCTGCGGCGCATGAGTCTGGAGGCGCCGGATGGGGTGCGTGAAGCCCTCTACCAGCGTTTGCTGCTGGCGGGCCTGCAGGCTACCGCCGCGTCCTAAAGCGCGCGAGGCCGTGCACCGTCTTTAGTCGAGGAAACGTACCTGGCCGTTCTCCAGCGCGGCAACACGGGCCAGCGACTCGACGCGGTAGCCTTCGCTCTCCAGCAGGTTGCGGCCGTCCTGGAAGGATTTCTCGATGACGATGCCGATACCAGCAATCTGGGCGCCGGCCTGTTGGATCAGGTCGATCAGCGCCTTGGCGGCGTGGCCGTTGGCGAGGAAATCGTCGATCACCAGTACGCGGTCCGCGGCGGTCAGGTGACGGGCGGAAATGGCGATGGTGCTTTCGGTCTGCTTGGTGAAGGAGAACACCTTGGAGATCAGCAGGTCGTCCTTGAGCGTCAGCGACTGAAACTTGCGCGCGAAGATCACCGGAATGCCCAGCTCGAGGCCGGCCATCACCGCCGGAGCGATGCCCGAGGCCTCGATGGTGACGATCTTGGTGATGCCCTGGCCAGCGAAACGCTGGGCGAACTCGTGGCCGATCTCCTGCATCAGGCGCGGATCGATCTGGTGGTTGAGAAAGGCGTCCACCTTGAGTACATGCTCGGACAGCACGATGCCTTCGCTGCAAATCTTCTGTTTCAACGACTCCACGGTCGATCCTCTGGTTGAGCAGAAAAGCTGCGGATTTTCGCTCAAAATGCCCTGCATTGTGTAGTGAAACCGTAGCCTGCCCGACAGTTGTGGCCAGTTGACCGCTTGGACAGGTTGTTAGCCATTGCCAACTGTAGCCCGGATGCAATCCGGGTGTGCTCCGCTCAGGCGCTCTTACTCAGCCGCCGCAGAATATCCCTGGGAATGCCACGCGTATCCAGCGGCAGCTTGTCCGGTGCGGGCTCGATGCCCAGTTCGTAGAGCCAGTTTAGGACGTACTCGCGCAGTTGCTTGATCTCGTAGGCCTGCCACTGTTCGCGAATCGCTGGAAAGGCCTCGATCTCGTAGTCGAACGCGCGCAGCGGCCTGCGCCCGGTCAGCGCGGCGCTGAGCAGTGGGTGGGCATGCACATCGTCAAGGGTGAACAGGAAGGATTCGCGCATGGCCACCCGCTGGGGAACGTCGAGGTTGGGCACCTGGCTGTAGCGCTCGGGATCGAGTTCGATCTGCTGGCGCTCGTCGCTGTAGTGATCTTCCGCAGGCAGGGTCAGAACGCTACCACTTTCCAGATCCAGCCAGTTCTCCTGCTGCTCACGGCCATTGATCAGTTGAATCAGGGCATCGAGGTCGAGCGTGAAAGTGCGCATGGTTTCAGTCCCTGTTTCTGAACGATGTTCTCTTCTGACTGGCAAATATGAAGAGGGTGCCAGTTGAAGTGGTGGGCTGAAGCCCACCCTACGTTGTGTAAGAGCGGGGTAGGGTGGGCCGGGCGGCGATCCGCTTTCGCCCACCAGACAGCAAGACCTGGGCTTCAGGTCTGTAGGGTGGGCTTCAGCCCACCGAATAACCCGACCATACACCAGTCAGCCATGATCTCAGCGCTTGAGCATCGCCCGCATATTGGCCAGGGCATCGTTGCCGCGTGCCGCCTTGACCTCCACCGGCGCCTCTTCCAGGCCTTCCCACACCAGGTCTTCCGGTGGCAGTTCGTCGAGGAAGCGGCTCGGCGAGCAGTCGATCACCTCGCCGTACTGCTTGCGCTTGGCGGCGAAGGTCAGCGCCAGGTTGCGCTTGGCGCGGGTGATGCCGACATAGGCCAGGCGCCGCTCCTCCTCGATGGTGTCAGCCTCGATGCTGGAACGGTGAGGGAGAATCTCTTCCTCGAAACCGATGATATACACCGACGGAAACTCCAGACCCTTGGAGGCGTGCATGGTCATCATCTGCACGCCCTCGGCGCCTTCTTCCTCTTCCTGCTGGCGTTCGAGCATGTCGCGCAGCACCAGCTTGCCGATGGCGTCTTCGATGGTCATGTCGCCATCTTCGTCGCGCTCCATTGTGCTCTTCAGCGCGTCGACGAGGAACCAGACGTTGCCCATGCGCGCGTCGGCGACCTTGTCGCTGGAGGCGTTCTGCCGTAGCCAGTTCTCATAGTCGATGTCCATGACCATGCTGCGAATCGCAGCGATAGGATCGTTCTGCGCGCACTCCTGGCGCACCCGATCCATCCAGCGGGTGAAGCGCTGCAGGCGCTCGGTGAAGCGCGCATCGAGATGCACGCCCAGGCCCATCTCGCCAGCGGCGGCGTACATGCTGATCTTGCGCTCGTTGGCGTAGTTGCCGAGTTTCTCCAGGGTGGTCGAGCCGATCTCGCGGCGCGGCACGTTGATTACGCGCAGGAAGGCATTGTCGTCGTCCGGATTGACCAGCAGGCGGAAGTAGCTCATCAGGTCCTTCACCTCCTGGCGGGCGAAGAAGCTGGTGCCGCCGGACAGGCGATAGGGAATCTGGTGGTGCTGCAGTTTCAGCTCCATCAGCTTGGCCTGGTAGTTGCCGCGATAGAGGATGGCGAATTCGCTGTAGGGACGTTGGGTACGCAGATGCTCGGTGAGAATTTCCAGGGCCACCCGTTCGCACTCGGCGTCTTCGTTACGGGTGCGGATCACGCGGATCTCGTCGCCCATGCCCATCTCGCTCCACAGCTGCTTCTCGAACACGTGCGGGTTGTTGGCGATCAGCACGTTGGCGCATTTGAGGATACGGCTGGTGGAGCGGTAGTTCTGCTCCAGCATCACCACTTTCAGCGACGGATAGTCCTCTTTGAGCAGCATCAGGTTTTCCGGGCGCGCGCCACGCCAGGCGTAGATCGACTGGTCGTCGTCGCCGACCACGGTGAACTGGTTGCGCATGCCCACCAGCATCTTCACCAGCAGGTACTGGCTGGCGTTGGTGTCCTGGTATTCGTCCACCAGCAGGTAGCGGATGCGGTTCTGCCATTTCTCGAGGATGTCGGCGTGCTCCTGAAAAAGCTTCACCGGCAGCAGGATCAGGTCGTTGAAGTCCACCGCGTTGTAGGCCTTGAGCGTGCGCTGGTAGTGCAGGTAGACGATGGCGGCGGTCTGCTCCTTGGGATTGCGCGCCTTGGCCAGGGCTTCGTCGGGCAGGATCAGGTCGTTCTTCCAGCTGTCGATGAGATTCTTCACCTCATCGGCGCCGTCGTCGCCGGAATACTCCTTCTGCATGATGTCGCTGAGCAGCGCCTTGATGTCGCCGTCGTCGAAGATCGAGAAGCCGGGCTTGTAGCCCAGGCGCGCGTATTCCTTGCGGATGATGTTCATGCCCAGGTTGTGAAAGGTGGACACGGTCAGGCCGCGCGCCTCACTGCCCTTGAGCAGGGTGCCGACGCGCTCTTTCATCTCACGCGCGGCCTTGTTGGTGAAGGTCATGGCGACGATGTGTTGGGCGCGGATGCCGCAGTTCTGCACCAGGTGGGCGATCTTGCGCGTGATCACGCTGGTCTTGCCGGAACCGGCACCGGCGAGCACCAGAAGCGGGCCGCCGACGTAGTTCACGGCCTCTTGTTGCCGGGGGTTCAGTCGGGACATGGGATCGTTCGCAGAAAAAGGGCCGCGCATTTTAACAGGCCTGGCGACTTCTGCCGCGACCGTCCGGAACTGTGGCCTAGCGCACGAAATTGCATAGCCATGCACTTGGTTAATCACTTTATTCCAGTACTCTGGTCCCACTTGTCGGTTTACTGGCTATACCTCAGGATCTGCACTACCTTTCGCACGGATGTGATTGATTAGACGCCGATTACGGCGCGTTAAGGCGACGCGATTCGCCATCATTCTTGTGGTCATTGGGGGAGGTTGCTTGTCCACGCTCGTCGAACCCTTGCGGTTGGTCCTGTTGGCGGAAACGCCGGACTGGGCCGAATTGTTGCGCGAGCAGTTGAGCGCCCTGGGCAGCCCATCCCCGCTGATTACCGCGCCGTCATGGGAAGCGGCCAGCAACCTGTTCGATGATCACGCCAGCGGTCTGCTGCTGAGTACCCCGGATCGTCTTCCCGAACCCCATCAGTGCCCCTTGCCCATCGTCCTGCTGCTCGACGAGGAGCCAGTCGAAGAACCTGCCGGTGTCAGCGACTGGCTGGTGCGCGGCAGCCTCAACCTCGACGTGCTGCGCCGTTGCCTGCGCTACGTGCGCGAACAGGGCAACCTCAAGCACACCCTGCAGCGCCTGGCCGAACAGGACCCCCTGACCGGCATCGCCAATCGCCAGGGGTTCCAGACTCTGCTCGCGGCGCGCCTGGCCGAGTGTGGCGGCCGTGGCCTGGTGCTGGGTCACCTCGATCTGGACAACTTCCGTCACGCCAACGATGCCCTCGGCTACCAGGCCGGCGACCGCCTGATCCTGCAGGTGGTGGCGCGGCTCAAGGGGCTGCTGCAGCCCTGCGATCAGATCGCGCGTCTGGGCAGCGACGAATTCGCCCTGTTGCTCGATGCACGCCGCGATCCGCAGCGCGTGGAGCACCTCGCCGAGCGCGTCACCGAAGTATTGGGTGAGCCTTACTGGGTGGATGGCGAGAGTCTGCTGATCGGTTGCAGCCTTGGCCTGGCGCATGCCCGTGCGGGCGAGGGCGCCGACCCGCTGCTGTGGCACGCGCATATCGCCATGCAACAGGCCAAGAATCAGCAAGGCTGCGTGTTTCATGTCTATGATGAACGCCTGAACCGCAGCGCACGCAGCCAGGCCGATCTGGAAGGCGAGCTGCGCCGCGCTCTACGCCGTGACGAACTGGAGCTGCATTATCAGCCCCGCCTGTGCCTGAAGAGCGGGCGCATCGTCGGCCTGGAGGCGCTGGTGCGCTGGCAGCACAGCGAGCGTGGGCTGCTTTCGCCCAATGAATTCGTACCGCTGGCCGAAGAAACCGGGTTGATTGTACCGCTCGGTTACTGGGTCATCTCCCGTGCCCTGCGCGATATGCAGTGGCTGCGTGGGCGCGGCCTGCCGGCACTGCATATGGCGGTCAACCTGTCGTTCCGCCAGTTTCAGGACAGCCAGTTGCTGCCGACCCTCAGCCGCCTGATCGAAGAACGCGGGGTCGATGCGCAGTGGCTGGAGTTCGAGTTGACCGAAACCGCGGTGATGCGCCGCAGCGATCAGGTGCAGCAGACCATGCTGGCGCTTGGGCGGCTCGGCGTGCGTTTCTCGTTGGACGACTTCGGCACCGGCTTCTCGTCTTTCGTTCATCTCAACAACCTGCCGATCACCCTGCTGAAGATCGACAAGAGCTTTGTCGGTGGCATGGGCGAGCGTGCCGAGAATCGCCAATTGGTGCGGGCGATGATCAATCTGGCGCACAACCTCAATCTCGAGGTGGTGGCCGAAGGGGTGGAGAACATCGAGCAGCTCGACATGCTGCGCCAGTTTGGTTGCGATCAGGTACAGGGCTACCTGATCAGCAAGGCCATACCTCTGGCGGAGCTGGCACGCTTTCTGGTGTTCGGCCTGCGCCAGCCGCTGCTCGGCGGCGGCTGATCCTGGCCCGGACGCAAGCCAGGGAATATGCCGCACACGACCCCGGCTTGCATGCGGGCTACGACAGGCAGGTCTCGCCTTCTACCGCAAGTGGCCGCTGCAGGCGCGCAGTTTTCCACTGGAAGCCCAACACCAGACCGCTCGCCGTTACCGCCAGACCGGCAGCCAGGCCCCACCAGACGCCCTGTGCGCCCCAGCCAAGGGCGAAGGCGAACAGCCAGACCAGCGGTGCGCCCACGCACCAGTAGCCAGTCAGACCGATCAGCAGGGTGGTGCGGCCGTCGTTCAGCCCGCGGATCGCGCCCATGGCGATGCTCTGCAAACCATCGAACAGCTCGAACCAGGCGGCGATCGCCAGCAGGCTGACCGCGAGGGTGACGATATTGGCGAACGCCGGGTCGTGGCGGTCGAGGAACAGACCGATGATCCACTCCGGCAGCAGCCAGAACAGCAGGGCAAACAGCAGCATCAACGCCGCTCCCAGGGCCATGCCCAGATGGCCGCTGAGGCGCGACAGGTGCAGATGCCCGGCACCGTAATGCAGGCCGACGCGGAAGGTCACCGCATAGGACAGCCCTTGCGGCACGATGAACGCCAGCGCCACCGTCTGCATGGCGATCTGATGTGCCGCCAGTTGCACACTGCCAAGCGCGCCCATGCACAGGGTGGCGAAGGTGAACAGCCCCTGCTCGGCGGCGTAGGTACCGCCAATGGGCAGGCCCAGCCGCAGCAGGGCGCGCATTTCTGCCCCTTGTGGGCGGCCCACACCGCCCCGCAGTTTGTAGCGGTGATAGGTCGGCGAGAGCAGGATGTACAGTGCCAATGCCAGTGCCATGGCGCTGCTGACCAGGGCAGTGGTCATGCCGATGCCGGTCAGGCCCAGGCTGGGCAGGCCGAACCAGCCCTTGATCAGCGCATAGTTGATGACGAAGTTGGCGATGGTGCCGGCGATGCTGATGGCCATCACCGGGCCAGGGTGACCAATGGCACTGGTGAAGCCGCGCAGCGCCATGAAGCACAGGTAGCCAGGCAGGGCCAGCGACAGTGGGCGCAGGAACTCCATGGCCTGGCTGGCCGCGCCTGGGTCCTGACCCAGATGCGGCAGCAGCGGGCCTAGACTGTTGAGGCACAGCGCACTGGCTACGCCCAGCAGCATGGCCAGCCACAGGCCGTTCTGGATCAGACGTGTGATACCCCGCGGATCGCCCGCGCCATGGCGGATGGCGATCAGGCTGCCCACCGCGGCGATCACCCCGGTGCAGAAGATCGAGAAGATGAAATAGCAGGTGGCACCCAGTGCGCCGCCGGCCAACTGCTGCGGGCCGAGCATGGCCATCATCAGCGTGTCGGTGAAAATCATCAGCGCGTGGGCCAGCTGTGCGGAGATCAGCGGGCCGGCCAGGCGCAGCAGCGCACCCAGTTCGTGGGCAAGGGAATTCTTCATGATGAGTAAAACTTCGGTAGGGGGAGCATCTCCTGTCTGTCAGGAGATGAGCAATGACCGCTATTCTGTGGTTCCTGTCGATTGCTCACAAAAGGAAAATAGCCATGCCAGGCATGATTAAAACTCATGGTTCGATGCGGTGAGTCGTCGTTTGCCACCGCTTTACGCCCTGCGCGCCTTCGAGGCCGCAGCCCGGCATGCCTCCTTCACGCGCGCCGCCGAAGAGCTGGCCATCACACAGAGCGCGGTGAGTCGGCATATCCGCACGCTGGAGGAGTACTTCGCCTGCCGTCTGTTCGAGCGCCGCGGTCGCAGCCTGCACCTGACCGATCCGGCCCGCGCCCTGCTACCGGGGCTGAGTGAGGGTTTCGATGCACTGGAGCGTGCCAGCGCTGTCTTGCTCGCCGATGATGAGGTGCTGCGCCTGAAGGCACCGTCGACCCTGACCATGCGTTGGCTGTTGGCGCGCCTGTCGCACTTTCGTCTGGCCAACCCGGATAGCGAAGTGCAGCTCACCAGTGCCTGGATGGACGTGGACAAGGTCGACTTCCGCCATGAACCCTTCGACTGCGCGGTGCTGCTGTCTGATGGTCAGTTTCCAGATGAGTGGGAGAGCGTGCTGCTGTTCGAGGAATGGCTGATTCCGGTGTGCGCTGCCGGCGATTCTGAGGCCGGCCCCTGGTCGCTGGCGCGGCTGCGCGCGGCGGAGCAACTGCACCCGACGCCGGATCGTCGCGACTGGCGGCGCTGGTTGCAGGCTACAGGCCTGATCGAACAGGTGCCGCTGAAGACCGGGCAGCTGTTCGACATGCTCGAATTGGGCATCGTTGCGGCGGCACGCGGCTATGGCGTGTCCATTGGTGATCTGCTGATGGTGGCCGAGGACGTGAATGCCGGCCGGCTAGGCGTGCCCTGGCCGACGGCGGTATTCAGTGGCGACAGCTACTATATGGTGTGGCCGCGTGGACATCGTGCGCAGACACGACTGCAGCGTTTGCGTGACTACTTGCTGGCGGAGGTCGCCGCGCTGGCACTGCCCGAGGTCGAGCGTTTGCGCTGAACGGTCATGGCCAGCGCTCAGGGCGCTGACGGCCATCCAAGACCGGGCAGGTCGACTGTAGTGTGGCCAGGCTGCTCTCTCTAGTTATGAGTGCCATCATCTATTGAGCGATCGATGAAACCTATCAATTATCACTCCGTCACGCTGTTTTGATAATAAATGACGACCGTATGGCGCTTTGATATTGACCGAGCTGAGTGCTCAAGTATCCTCGCGCCCTTTCGCCGAGTCATATGACGACTAGGTGGTATCGAAATTGCCTGAGTTATCTGCCCATATGCCCATGGGCGCACACCTGGAGTCCTCATGAATCCTCCTCGCTCTCGTATAGCCCTGCAACTGGCTGCCATGCTGGCTTTGGTGCTGGTGCTGCTGATCAGCGTCAGCACCCTGTTTGCCCTGCGCTCACTCAACGAGGCCAATCTGGTCACTCGCGAAAAGCACCTGGGCAGCGAGGCGGGGTTGCTGGCCGACCAGCTCGAAACCTTCCATGGCAGCCTGCGTGAGAGCACGCAGCGTCTGGCTGGATTGTTCGAACAGCGCTTCAGTACAGGGCTGCAGGTGCGCAGTGACGAGCGTGTGAGTGTCGGCAGCCTGCAGACACCTGCGCTTTACCTGGGGGCTACGCGCTTGAACAACGAGTTCACCGAGGTCGATGACTTCACGCGCATGACTGCGGGTGTGGCCACGGTATTCGTGCGTGACGGTAGCGAATTCATCCGCATCACCACCTCGCTGACCAAGCAGGACGGCACTCGTGCTCTGGGAACGGCGCTTGATCACCAGCACCCGGCCTATCAGCGCCTGCTGGCCGGGCAGAATTACGTGGGCCGGGCTTTGCTCTTCGACCGCAACTACATGACCCAGTACACCCCCGTGCGTGATGGCAGTGGGCAGGTCATTGCCGTGCTGTTCGTCGGCTTCGACTACACCGATGCGCAGAAGCTGCAATTCAAAAAACTGAGCGAATTTCGGATTGGCGAAACGGGCTCACTTGCCCTGCTCGACGAGCAGGGTAAGTGGCTGGTCAAGCCCGCTGGCACTGGCGCTCTGGATACACTACCGGCAGCCCTCGGCGAGCTGATCGCTCACTCGGGGGACGGCGGTTTCTGGAACGACGGCCAGAATGAGTTCTACAGTGTCGCCATGCCCTTTGCCGGCGGACCCTGGATGGTGCTGGCGAGCATGCCGCGCGAGGAAATTCAGGCCGTCACCTGGCGTGTCGGTACCCAGCTGGCGATTGGCAGTGCACTGACCCTGCTGCTGGCGGTGATCGCCGTGGTCTGGCTGTTGCGACGCAAACTGCGCCCGCTGGGCGATCTGGTACAGCAGGCGCAGGCGCTCGGTGCCGGTGATCTTGGTGCGCGCATGGCGCAGTCCAGCGACGATGAGATCGGTGAGCTGGCGCGCAGCTTCAACCGCATGGGCGAGGCGCTGGCGAGCATGGTGGCGGGTATTCGCAGCGCCGCTCAGGATGTCAGCGCGCGTTCGCAGGGGATGTCCACGCTGTCGCGTGACGCCTATCAGGGCATCGATCAGCAATCCGGCGAGATCAGCAGTATGGCCGGCGCGGTGGAGGAGTTCAGTGCCACCTCGCAGAACATCGCCGACAACATGCGTAGCACCGAACGCCTGGCCAGCGACAATGCCCAGCAAACCCGCATCGGACGTACCTCGATGGATCAGGCTTCCGAAGCGCTGGTGCAGATTGCCGAAGCACTTGAGCAAACCTCCACGGCGATCAACGGCCTTGGCCAGCGCTCCCAGGAGATCGGCGGTATCGTCAGCGTGATCACGGCGATCGCCGACCAGACCAACCTGCTGGCGCTCAACGCTGCCATCGAAGCAGCGCGGGCCGGCGAGCAGGGCCGCGGTTTTGCCGTTGTCGCCGACGAGGTGCGCAACCTGGCTGGACGCACCCGTGAGGCGACCAACGAGATTTCCACCATGATCGGCAGCATCCAGAGCGAGACAAGCAGCGCCATCGCCACCATGGAGCACGGCCGACAATTGATGCAGGATGGCCTGGAGCGTAATGCCAAGGTGGCTGCGGCGCTGGCGCAGATTAGTGAGCAGAGCGCCGAGGCGGGCGAGCAATTTGCCGCCATCACCACCGCTACCAGCGAGCAGAGCAGCACTGCGACCGTGCTCAGCGCCAACCTGCAGAGTATCGCCCAGGCCAATGGCGAGCAGCGTGAAGTGGTGGCCAACCTGGCCGATACCGCGCGCGAGCTGGATCGCCTGGCCGCTCAGCTGCGTCAGGAGGTCGAGCGCTTCCGCTGATTCATCCCGCGGCGGGGCGATACTGCAGCGCTTCGGCCAGATGTTCCCGGCTGATCTGCTGCTGCTCCGCCAGGTCTGCCAGCGTGCGCGCCACCTTGAGCACTCGGTGTGCGGCGCGTAGCGACAGGCCGAGACGTTCGCAGGCGCTCTCCAGCCACTGACGATCCACGCCGCTCAGGGCGCAGTGCTGACGCAGGCCGGGCAAGTCGAGAAAAGCATTGGCCGTCCCTTGACGTTGCAATTGTCGCTCACGAGCCCGCGCCACTTTGGTTGCCGCCTGCGCAGTGCTTTCGCCATCTTGCGGTGGGGCGTTCAATATCGTCGTTTCGCGGGCGACCGTCAGGTGCAGGTCGATGCGATCGAGCAGTGGCCCGGACAGCTTGGCGCGGTAACGCTGGATCTGCTCCGGTGTGCAACGACAGCGGTTGCTCGGGTCGCCCAGATAGCCGCAAGGGCAGGGGTTCATGGCGGCAACGAGCTGAAAGCGTGCGGGAAAACGCACCTTGTCCCGCGCCCGGGCAATGACGATGTGGCCGCTTTCCAGCGGTTCTCGCAGCACCTCCAGCACTTTCCTATCGAATTCCGGCAGCTCATCGAGGAACAGGATGCCCATATGAGCCAAGGTTATTTCGCCAGGCTGCGGGCGACTGCCACCCCCCACCAATGCCGGCCCGGAGGCGCTGTGGTGCGGCGTGCGAAAGGGGCGCTGCGGCCAGTGCTGCAGCGGCAGATGGCTGGCTACCGAATGGATGGCGGCGACCTGCAGGGCCTCGCTCTCGTCCAGCGGCGGCAGCAAGCCGGGCAGGCGACTGGCCAGCAGCGTCTTGCCGGTACCGGGTGGGCCGCTGAGCAGCAAGTTATGCGATCCAGCGGCTGCCACCAGCAACGCACGTTTGGCGGCCAACTGGCCCTGCACTTCAGCCAGATCCGGATAGGGCAGGCTCTGCCTGAGCAGACCTTGGGCGGCGTAGGGTTCGAGAGGAGCACTGCCGTTGAGGTGCGCGGCGATCTGCAGCAGGTGCTCGACGGCGATTACCTTCAGCCCTGAGGCCAGGCTGGCCTCTTCGGCATTGGCCTGTGGCACCAATAGGGTGCGCCCGGCTGTGCGCGCGGCCAGGGCTGCCGGCAATACGCCCTGCACGGGACGCACCGCGCCGGAGAGCGCCAGTTCGCCCAGGCATTCGCATTCGTCCAGGGATTGAGCCGGCACCTGGCCGCTGGCCGCGAGAATCCCCAGGGCGATGGCGAGATCGAAACGGCCGCCGTCTTTCGGTAAATCGGCGGGCGCGAGGTTCAAGGTGATGCGTTTGCTGGGGAATTCGAAGGCGGCATTGAGGATGGCGCTGCGCACGCGATCCTTGCTCTCCTTGACTGCTGTCTCCGGCAGGCCCACCAGCGTCAGGGAGGGTAGGCCGTTGGCCAGGTGCGCTTCGACGGTGACGGCCGGTGCTTCGACGCCGACCTGGGCGCGGCTGTGGACGATGGCCAGGGACATGATCGCTCCTTGATCAGGTGGGGTGCAGTGCCTATCAGGCTGTTGAAAAACTACCTGCGTTGGCAATACTGCGTTTAAAACGGCCTCAAAATGCTCATTTACAGCGCGTAAACCCGAGTGCGGGCCCAGTGCTTTTTTCGGCCGTTTTTGCAGGGCCGCCATCGGTATTGTCTTGCCTGCCTCGCCTACGTTTTTCAACGGTCTGCTGTAGGAGCGGCGGTGAGCTTGGCTTCCAGCTCGGCGACCTTGGCTTCCAGTGCCTCGAGGCGGGCGCGGGTGCGGGCCAGGACCACCATCTGGCTGTCGAATTCGTCACGGCTGACCAGATCGAGCTTGCTGAAACCGCTCTGTAGCAGGGCTTTGAACTGCGCTTCCAGTTCGGCGCGAGGCAGCGGGCTGTCGCCGCTGAAAAGACGCGAGGCGTGGCTACTGAGAGTGTCGAGCAAGGCTTTCGGCGGCAGCATGATCAGGTTCCGTAAACAGACGGTCGGCAGTGTAGCACGCAGCCAGCGGCGGGGCGGTCTAGCACTGGTTGCACGATTTTTGAGCATTACTCAATGTGTAGATGCACCAAGTTTGTGCGCTGCATTCGACGTGAATGACCGGTCACCGTGGCTGGAAGCTGTTAAAGGCCTGATAGATAGCGCTTTTGCGTGAGCTGGCAAGCTTTCTGCTTAGACCCCAGCGACGCATGCACCGATGCAGTTCTGGTGCTGCAGGCGAAGCGGGGGAGTGCTTCGTCGGGAGCGGTTGGTGGGTATCGACCACGCCAGGCTGGAGCGGTCGGTGCATTACAAAAGCCAGACACTGCGCTTAGACTTGAGCCGGGTTCGCAATTCCTGGGGCAAGTCCACCTTACACGGGAGAAAGTTTCATGAAGCTAGTCACTGCCATCATCAAGCCGTTCAAGCTGGACGACGTGCGCGAGTCGCTGTCGGAGATCGGCGTGCAGGGCATTACCGTCACCGAGGTCAAGGGCTTCGGCCGCCAGAAAGGCCATACCGAGCTGTATCGCGGTGCCGAGTATGTGGTCGACTTCCTGCCCAAGGTGAAGATCGATGTGGCCATCGCTGACGATCAGCTCGATCGCGTGATTGAGGCCATCACCAAGGCTGCCAACACCGGCAAGATCGGTGACGGCAAGATTTTCGTAGTCAACCTGGAACAGGCGATTCGTATCCGTACCGGCGAAACCGATACCGACGCGATCTAACAAGCCTCCGAACCCCACGCCCCAGGAGTAAACCCATGACTCTGCGAACTTTCGCAGGGCTAGGAGCCCTTTTGTCCTCGAATTCTGGCTTTACGCTGTTTTCGAGGGCCAAAGCCGGAGCTGGCGATGTCTTCGCCGCTCTGCTGTGCCAAGACCCTCTTTGGTCCTGCGCTCGGCCTAGTGATGGGAATGCCTGGTCGCCTCACGGCGCAGGGGTTCCGGTGATCCAGAACGAGCGTGGCAACGACCTGTAAGCATGCGGACGCGTCCTGAGCCAACCTGGACGTTTCAACCGAACAGCGCACTACAAAAGCGCGGCAAGAGGTGAAAAATGGATAACACAGCATTGACTGCATTGCAGTACGGCTTCGATACCTTCTACTTTCTGATCTGTGGTGCCCTGGTGATGTGGATGGCAGCGGGTTTTGCCATGCTCGAATCCGGCCTGGTGCGTGCCAAGAACACTACCGAGATCCTGACCAAGAACGTGGCGCTCTATGCCGTGGCCAGCGTCATGTACCTGGTGATCGGCTACCACATCATGTACTCCAGCCCGGAAGGCGGCATCCTGCCGAGCCTGGGCTTCCTGATCGGTGACGAAAACAGCGTCGACTCGGTACTTGCCGGTGGCGACGATGCACCTTACTACTCGGCCCGTTCGGACTTCTTCTTCCAGGTGGTGTTCGCCGCGACCTGCATGTCGATCGTGTCCGGTGCCGTTGCCGAGCGCATGAAGCTGTGGGCCTTCCTGGCTTTCGCCGTGGTCATGACCGGCTTCATCTACCCGGTTCAGGGTTTCTGGAAATGGGGCTCGGGCTTCCTCAACGAAGCAGGCTTCCTCGACTTCGCAGGCTCCGGTGTGGTTCACATGGCGGGTGCTACCGCCGCTCTGGCTGGTGTCCTGCTGCTGGGCGCGCGCAAGGGTAAGTACGGCGCCAACGGCCAGGTCAACGCCATCCCGGGTGCCAACCTGCCGCTGGCGACGCTCGGCACCTTCATCCTGTGGATGGGCTGGTTCGGCTTCAACGGCGGCTCGCAGCTGAAGATGAGCACCATCGAAGACGCCAACGCCGTTGCCCAGGTGTTCGTCAACACCAACATGGCAGCCGCCGGCGGCCTGATTGCCGCGCTGATCGTTGCCCGCATCCTGTTCGGCAAGGCTGACCTGACCATGGCGCTCAACGGTGCCCTGGCTGGCCTGGTGGCCATCACCGCTGAACCGTTGACCCCGAGCGGCCTGCAGGCGACTCTGATTGGCGGCGTGGGTGGTGTGCTGGTGGTGTTCGCCATCCTCGGTCTGGACAAGGTCAAGATCGACGATCCGGTTGGCGCCATCTCCGTACACGGTGTGGTCGGCATCTGGGGTCTGCTGGCTGTCTGCCTGACCAACAGCGATGCCTCGCTGGGTGCTCAGTTGCTGGGTATCGGCAGCATCTTCGCCTGGGTATTCATCGCCAGCCTGATCGTCTGGAGCATCATCAAGGCGGTGATCGGTCTGCGCGTCAGCGAAGAAGAAGAATACGAAGGTGTGGATATCGCCGAGTGCGGTATGGAGGCCTACCCGGAATTCACCAATAAGTGATCCTCCGGTAAATCGCAAAGGGCGCCTTCGGGCGCCCTTTGTTTTTTCTGGCAGCACGCTAGAATGCGCGCGCTGGAGCCATCGAGAGTGAGAGCGGCATGTGGCAGCAACGCATCATCAGTCTGCGCCCGCGTGAGCGCGGTTTTCATCTGGTGACCGAAGAAGTGCTGGCAGCATTGCCGGAACTGGCGCAGGTACGTGTTGGTCTGTTGCATCTGTGGCTGCAGCACACCTCGGCATCGCTGACGGTCAACGAGAACGCCGACCCCGCGGTACGCCGCGATTTCGAGCGCTTCTTCAACCGTCTGGTGCCGCAGGGGGAGGCGGGCTACGAGCACGATTACGAAGGGCCGGATGATTTGCCGGCGCACTTCAAGGGCAGTCTGCTGGGCTTTCAGCTACAGCTGCCGATACAGCAGGGACGGCTGGCGCTTGGTACCTGGCAGGGGATCTACCTTGGTGAGCATCGCGATCATGGCGGTGCTCGGCGAGTGGTGGCGACCTTGCATGGTGAGGCTATTTGAATTTTTTCCGGTCGAGCGGTGTACATCGCGCGACTGGGCTATAACTAACCTGCTTTTCGCAAGTCATGAGGTTGAACATGAGCGACGAAGACCTGGAACAAGACGATCTGGACGGGGCTGACGAGGACGATGGTGAGGAGCTGGCTGCTGCCGATGACGGTGACAGCGGCGACGATGAAGGCGATGGTGCGGTCGTAGCCAGCGGCAAGAAGAGCAAGGCCAAAGCCGTTGAAGTCGATGAGCTGCCCAGCATCGAAGCCAAGCAGAAGGAGCGCGATGCCCTGGCGCGTGCCATGGAAGAGTTTCTCTCCCGTGGTGGCAAGGTGCAGGAGGTGGAGCCCAATGTGGTCGCCGATCCACCCAAGAAGCCCGACAGCAAATACGGCAGCCGCCCCATCTGAGGACGGCTAGCTACAAAAAGCCCGCCCCTGTGGCGGGTTTTTTGTGTCCGCCATCCCTGGCGGCAATCCGGGGCGGCGCAGATCAAGGGGGGGCGGCATTAACGCATCCAGCTGCCCAGCAGTGCCGGTAGCTCGGCCAGGCTGGCGATCTGCGCATCCGGGGTCGTTTCACCCTCCCAGGTTCGCCCTTGCGGGTTGAACCAGATCGCACGCATCCCGGCTGCCTGGGCACCGGCAATGTCGTCACTGGGGTGATCGCCGATGTGCACGGCACGCTCGGCCGCCACGCCGCCTGCGCGGCTGAGCGCTTCACGGAAAGGTTTCGGGTCGGGTTTGCCGATGCCCAGCTCTTCGGCGCACAGGGCGAACTGGAAGTAGTCCGACAGGCCCAGGCGACGCACGTCGGCATTGCCGTTGGTGATCACCCCGAGCATGAAGCGCTCGGCCAAGGCCTCCAGCGTCGGATGTACCTCGGTGAACAGTTCGACCTGATGGCGGGCGCTGAGAAAGACCTGGAATCCTGCTTCGGCCAGCGTCTGCGCTTCGCTGTGCGGGTAGCCGGCGTCCTCCAGGGCGTGAAACAGAATGCGCCGGCGCAGCTCGCTGAGGCGATGCTTGAGCATCGGCTCGGCGTCGAGCAGACGGCTGCGGACCGCCCACAGATGCTCGACCGGCACTGCCCCCAAGCGCGGCGCATGCAGGGCCAGCCAATTGCGCAGGGCGGCTTCGGCATCCTGCATCACCGGAGTGACGTCCCACAGGGTGTCGTCGAGGTCGAAGGTGATCAGTTCAATGCTCATTCGGAACCGCCTTTGCGCTTGGCACGTGGATGGGCCTGGTCGTAGACACTGGCCAGGTGCTGGAAGTCCAGGTGGGTGTAGATCTGCGTGGTGGCGATATCGGCATGACCGAGCAGCTCCTGTACCGCGCGCAGATCCTGTGAGGATTCCAGCATATGACTGGCGAAGCTGTGGCGCAGCATGTGTGGATGCAGGTGCTGGCCCAGTTCGCGCACGCCGGCCTGGCGCACGCGCAGTTGCACCGCGCGTGGCCCCAGGCGACGGCCCTGCTGGCTGATGAACACGGCACCGTCGCCAGGGTTGGCCAGCTTGCGCAGTGGCAGCCAGTGTTCCAGTGCCTGTCGCGCCATGCTGCCGACCGGCAGTTCGCGCACCTTGTTGCCCTTGCCGCGCACACGTACCAGACCGGCAGGCAGGTCCAGGCCGTCTAGATCGAGTCCGACCAGCTCGGACAGGCGCAGGCCTGAGGAATAGAACAGTTCGAGCATGGCCTGATCGCGGCGGGCGATGAAGTCGTCCTCCACCGCGCCGTCGAGCAGTTGCGCGCTGCGGTCGGCGTCCAGGGTGCGGGGAAGGCGGCGCTCGCGTTTTGGCGGGCTCAGGCCGGTCGCCGGATCGTGACGGCACAGGCCTTCACGCAACAGATATTGATAGAGGCCGCGGGTGGCCGAGAGCAGGCGCGCCAGGCTGCGGCTTGCCAGGCCCTGCTGATGCAGGCGGGCGACCAGGCGGCGCAGGTTGCGTGTGTCCAGCCCGGCCCAGTCGCTCAGGCCTTCGGCTTCGCAGAATGCCCGTACCTTGCTGAGGTCGCGCCGATAGCCGTCGAGGGTATGCGTCGACACCTGGCGCTCGCGGCGCAGGTGTTCGATGTACGCGTCGAGGTGGGCTTCAAGTGTCACGTGCCGGGTTCCGAACGGGCCAATGGTGGATGAGCTTCGCGTCATCCACCCTACACGACCTAGCGTACCGAACGTAGCGGCGTGGAGAAACCGGGCACGACACGTGCCAGTACTTCGGCGATGTAGCCGAGGAACAAGGTACCGAGCGAACTCTTGTAGTGCTGAGGGTCGGCGCTGCCGATGGCGAGAATGCCATGCAGGCCCTGATGGTTGAGGCTGACCACGGCGGCGGAGCCGACTTGCGCCGCGTCTTCCTTGCCGAAGAGAAACTCCAGCTCGTGCGGGCGCAATACGCCGCAGATGGTCTTGCCACCGCTGAGCAGGCCGCCAACCTGTTGATGCGCTTCGGCCGAGCTGACCGAGCGGCCGACCGGCAGCTTGTTGTCGCTGAACAGGATCAAGCCGACGAAGGGCACCTGGAATTCATGGCGCAGGCTGTCTTCGACCACACCGACCACTTCCTCGAGACTGCCGGCATCGAGCAGATCCAGCACCAGGCGGCGGGTCTTGTCGAACAGGCGGTCGTTGTCGCGTGCGACGTCCATCAACTGGCCAAGGCGGTGGCGCATCTCGATGTTGCGCTCGCGCAGCAGCTTGACCTGGCGTTCTACCAGCGACACGGCGTTGCCGGGCTGGTGCGGAATACGCAACTCGGGGATCAGTTCTTCATGGTCGATGAAGAACTCCGGGTGCAGGCGCAGATAGGCCGCGACCGTTTCCGAATCGAGCGGTTTGGGCGAATCCTGCTGGTCGGTCATAGGCGAACCTGTCCTTCGTATACGCGGGCAGCGGGCCCGGTCATCATAACCGGCTGACCCTCGCCTGCCCATTCGATGGACAGTTTGCCGCCTGGCAGTTCCAGTTGCACGGGCGAATCCATCCAGCCCTGGCGAATGGCCGCGACGGCCGCGGCGCAGGCGCCGGTGCCGCAGGCCAGGGTTTCGCCGGCACCACGCTCCCACACGCGCAGGCGCGCACGCTGACGATCCTGTATCTGCAGGAAGCCGACGTTGACCCGCTGCGGGAAGCGCGGATGGTGTTCCAGCTTCGGCCCGAGCGTATGCACCGGTGCGTCATCGATGCTATCGACGCGCAGCACCGCATGCGGGTTGCCCATCGACAGCGCGGCCAGCTCTACGCTCTGACCCTCGACGTCGACGTGATAGGTCAGCGCGGCCTGGTCGGCCTGGAACGGCACCTGTTCCGGCTGCAGGCGCGGTGCGCCCATGTTGACGCAGACCTGGCCATCGTTCTGCACGCGCAGCTCGATGATGCCGCTCTTGGTCTCGACGCGAATGACCTTCTTGGTGGTCAGGCGCTTGTCCAGCACGAAGCGGGCGAAGCAGCGCGCACCGTTGCCGCATTGCTCAACTTCCGAGCCGTCGGAGTTGAAGATGCGGTAACGGAAGTCGACATCCGGGTGACTCGGCGGCTCGACGATCAGCAGTTGGTCGAAACCGACACCGACGTGGCGGTCGCCCCATTGTTTGGCATGCTTGGGTTGCACGTGGGCGTGCTGGCTGATCAGGTCGAGGACCATGAAGTCATTGCCCAGGCCGTGCATCTTGGTAAAGCGCAATAGCATGACGTCGCCCTCAGGCCGGCAGCAGGCTTTCGCCGGCATAGAGCTCTTGGACTGTCTCGCGACGACGCACTTCATAAGCCTGTTCGCCATCCACCAGCACCTCGGCGGCGCGGCCGCGGGTGTTGTAGTTGGAGCTCATGACGAAGCCATAGGCGCCTGCCGAACGCACGGCCAGCAGGTCACCCTCGGCCAGCACCAACTGACGATCCTTGGCCAGGAAGTCGCCGGTCTCGCAGATCGGTCCGACCAGGTCGTAGTTACGCGACTCGCCTTCACGTGGCTGCACCGGCGACACGTCCATCCACGCCTGATACAGGGCGGGACGGATCAGGTCGTTCATCGCCGCATCGACGATGGCGAAGTCCTTGTGCTCGGTGTGCTTGAGGTATTCCACCTGAGTCAGCAGCACGCCGGCGTTGGCGACGATGAAGCGGCCCGGTTCGAACACCAGGCCCAGGTCGCGACCTTGCAGGCGTTTGCGCACGGCGGTGATGTAGTCGCCGGCCAGCGGCGGCTGCTCGTCGCGGTACTGCACGCCAAGGCCACCACCGAGATCCAGATGCTTGATGGTGATACCGCGCGCGGCCAGTTTGTCGACCAGCAACAACAGGCGATCCAGGGCGTCGAGGAAGGGTTCGAGGGTGGTCAACTGCGAACCGATGTGGCAGTCGACGCCGATCACTTCCAAGTTCGGCAGCTCGGCAGCGCGGGCGTAGACCGCCTCGGCCTGCTCGATGTCGATGCCGAACTTGTTTTCCTTGAGGCCGGTGGAGATGTACGGGTGGGTGCCGGCGTCCACGTCCGGATTGACCCGCAGCGAGACGGGCGCCTTGACGCCCAGCTCGGCAGCGACCTTCTGCAGGCGCTCCAGCTCGACGCTGGATTCGACGTTGAAACAGTGCACGCCGACTTCCAGCGCGCGGCGCATGTCGTCGCGACTCTTGCCAACGCCGGAGAAAACGATGCGGCTCGGCTCGCCACCAGCGGCCAGGACGCGCTCCAGCTCACCGCTGGAAACGATGTCGAAGCCGGCGCCGAGGCGCGCCAGGACGTTCAGTACGCCGATGTTGGAGTTGGCCTTGACCGCGAAGCAGACCAGGTGCGGCATGCCGGCCAGGGCATCGGCATAGGCGCGGTACTGCCCTTCGATATGGGCGCGGGAATAGACGTAGGTGGGCGTGCCGAAGCGCTGGGCCAGCGCGGACAAGGCAACGCCTTCCGCGAACAGCTCGCCGTCGCGGTAGTTGAAGGCTTCCATGGGGCAGCTCCTGTCAGAGTTCGAAACGGTCTCGGCTGTTGCCGGCGTTGTCGTCGCCCGGCAGATACAGCGGGCCTTTCTGACCGCAGCCAGCCAGCAGGCAAACGGCGGCGAGGAGCGCGAGGGTCAGTCGCTTCATGGGGCAGTCCTTGAAAATAAGCGTGAATTGCGCCGGAGTATACCGACCCCCTGCCACCTTGCCTATGCGCCCGGCGCCCGCCTGGCGGGGCGCTGGCTCGATTTGCGTCTGCATCTGGCGTGTGTGCCGAAGGCATTCGTGCCGGCTTGGGTTAGCATGCGGCGAGTTACGAGGAGCCTCGATGGACAATCCCGCGATTCTGGCCGGCTCGGTCTCGGTAGCCTACCTGCAAGGCCTTATCGAACACCTGCAGCGCCAGGGGGTGGCGGCCGACGCGCTGCTCGCCCATGCCCAGCTCAGCCCTGAAGCCCTGAGCCAGCGCGATCAGCGCATCGCGGCCAGTGCTTACCTGACGCTGCTTGGCGAAGGCGTGCGCCTGACCGGCGACCCGAATCTGGGCCTGCATCTGGGGGAATCGGTGCGGCCGGGTTATTACGGCGTGCTCGGTTACCTGATCATGAGCTGCGCGACCCTGGCCGACGCGCTGCATCGCCAGGCGCGCTATGCCTCGCTGGTTGGCAGCCTGGGGCTGGTTGTGCTCGACGACGAGCCTGCTCGGCCCGACAGCGAGCCGCTGGTCGCCCACAGCTGGCAGCCGTTGCTGGCGCAGCAGCAGCGCCAGCTGAGTGAAGAAACCCTGGCCGGCTGGGTCAGTTTTGGACGCTGGATCAGCGGCCTGGATATTGCGCCGACCGAGGTGCGCTTCCAGCATCCGGCGCCGGCGGATACCTCTGAGCACGCGCGCATCTTTCGCTGCCCGGTGCTGTTCGATCAACCCGACAATGCCCTGATCTTTCCCAAACGCCTGCTGGCGGCGCCGCTGAACCAGGCCGACGCCCAGGTGCGTGGCATGCTCGATGCCTACGCCGATCGCCTGCTGGCCGAGCTCAATCAGGGCAACAGCGTGCTCGATCGCGCGCGCCTGGAGCTGGCGCGCCAGTTGCCGGAGCAGGGGCCTGATCTGGAGGCCATCGCCGCTGCCCTGGCGCTGAGCCCAAGGACCCTGCAGCGGCGCTTGCGTGAGGGCGGGCTGTCATTCAGCCAATTGGTCGACGAAACCCGCCAGCAGCTGGTGTTGCACTACCTGCGAGATTCCTCACTGGAACTGGCGGAAATCGCCTTTCTGGTCGGTTTCAGCGAGCCGGGTTCGCTGGCGCGCGCATTTCGCCGCTGGACGGGAACGAGTCCGGGCGAGTACCGTCGCCACCTTTGCGCCTAGGCCGCTAGCCTGGTCTTGCGTTTTCGCCTAATTTTTCTGCAGTCGCTGCATCTAGTGAGGACACCCCCGATGAGCCTGAGCGAAGCCCGCTTTCACGACCTGGTCGATGCCACCCAGCAGGCGGTGGAGGACATCTTCGACGACAGCGGTCTGGACGTCGATCTGGAAAACAGCGCCGGTGTGCTGACGGTGCGTTTCGACAATGGCAGCCAGCTGATCTTCAGCCGTCAGGAGCCGATTCGTCAGCTGTGGCTGGCCGCGCGCTCCGGTGGCTTCCACTTCGACTACGACGAGGCCGACGGCCGCTGGATCTGCGATACCAGCGACGAACAGCTGGGTGAAATGCTGGTACGCATCACGCTCGAGCAGTCGGGCGCCGAGCTGGAGTTCGATGAGCTCTGAGCCGAACGTGGCGCCGCTGGCTTCGCCGTGCCGGCGCCAGTGTTGCCTCGACGAGCACGAGCAGTGCCTCGGTTGCGGTCGTACCCTGCAGGAGATTCTCGACTGGGGCGCGGCCGATAACGCGCGACGCCGCTTGATCTGCCAGGCCGCCGAGCAGCGGTTGCGCGAGCGCAAACGGGCGCACTGACCCGGCGGTCTTGTTTATTTGTCCGGCTGTGTTAGGGTCGACAGACCATTCAGCTGAACCCCGCCTTCGGGCGGGGTTTTGCTTTTTTACGGTTTACGCAAGGAGTCCGCCCGGCATCATGAACAGCACACCGACCATCACCATTACTCGCCTCGATCTGCAGCGTCTGGAGCGCCTGCTCGACAGCCTGGACGAGTTCGGCCCTGGCGCCCAGGCGCTGCAGGCTGAGCTGGATCGCGCCGAAGTGGTGGGGCACGACGAGGTGCCGGCTGGGGTGGTGACCATGAATTCGCGCGTGCACTGCCGCGAGGAGAGCAGCGGCAAGGACTATCACCTGACCCTGGTCTACCCGCAGGATGCCGGTGGCGAAGGCAAGGTCAGCATCCTTGCGCCAGTCGGCAGCGCCTTGCTCGGTCTGTCCGTCGGCCAGCACATCGACTGGCCGGCGCCGGGCGGCAAGCAGCTCAAATTGACCCTCCTGGAAGTCGAATACCAACCGGAAGCAGCAGGCGAATACGACCGCTGACGGCTTTCCCCTGGCTGGGCTAGAGTGAGGTTTCCGCTAATGGCAAGGAGGCCTCGCCATGCCAAGTCTGCCGCTGTATTTCCCGCCGTCCTACCAGTTGTCGCGCGCCTTGCTCTGCGCCGAGCTGCTGATGGCCGCCTACGACCAGTACGAGCAATGGCTGGCGCAGCAGTGCCCGCGTACGGCCGAGCACTTTCATTGGCAACAGCCTGATCTGGAAGGCTGGCAGCTTTCCGCGCCAATCTGGAGCGTGCTCAGCGAGTGGCATGTGTTCAATGAGTCCGAGCCCTTCGGCTTCGCCGCGCGGGATCCGCAGGGTGATTGCTACCTCGTATTTCGCGGCACCGAGTCGGTGCAGGACTGGCTCGATGACCTCGACCTGGATCAGCGCGACTACCCCTGGCAGGCTGGGGCGGGTCTGGTGCACGACGGCTTTCTGAAACTCTACACCTCGTTGCGTGACCAGGCTCTGCTGGCACTCGACGGCTTGCAGCCGCAGGCGCGGCTCTGGGCCTGTGGTCACAGCCTGGGCAGCACCCTGAGTACGTTGGTGGTGCCGGATCTGTTGCAGCGCTGGCCTGCATTGCCGCTGCAGCATTACAACTTTGCCAGCCCGCGTCTGGCGTCCCCGGCGTTCGCCAGCTATTACAACGGGCTGGTCGTGCCGACTTATCGGTTGGTCAACGACAGCGACCTGGTGCCCGAGGTGCCACCGGCGGACAGTGATCGCTGGTTCTATCAGCACCTGGGCTTGCCGGTGACCTTCACCGCCAGTTACGGAGGTGTCGCCGCCAACCACAGCATGGGCGGCTGCTACCTCTATGCACTGAACAATCCGGATGCGCCGATGAAGGGCTAGACCTGCTGCAGCGCCGTATTGAGGGCATCTTCCAGCCCGCTCTTGTAGTGCAGGTAATGCACCGTTTGCGCCTGTTGTCCGGCCAGCACGGCGGACAGGTCGAGGTCGGTGATGTAGCAGGGGTAGCGCTCGCCGCCGGCACGCTGGGCAAGGATGTGCTGCGCCACGGCGCGATACAGCTCGCGGCCGTACTCCAGCTCGGAAAACTCGCGATGGTTGCAGTACAGGGTGACGTGGCGCTGGCGACCGTCGCCAGGCTCGACGATGGCCTGCACATCGTAGAACGGATGGCTGACCTGCGCCTCGGGCGCCGGTCTGCGCTCGAGGCGCTGAGCCCGTAATGGCGCCGCCGGCAGCAGTTGGTAGTAGAGAATTTCCAGCGGCGGCTGGTTGTCGGCGCCATCGAGCGGCAGCATGGCATTGCGCCGATACAGCAGTGACTGCAGGAAGCGATGGATCGGCGTCAGCAGGCTCTGCTCATCGCGAAATGGCAGGCGCCGGCGCCAGAGTGCATTGCGTTCATCGAGCAGGGTCAGTTCCGCTTCGCCGCTGGTTTCGTGCAGGCGATAGAACACCTGGATGCACTGTGGGCGGCCCATGGGCAGGATCAGCGCGAGGTCGTCGCCATCGAGGGCATGGCGGTCCAGGTGCAGGGGGCTGTAGAGCTCCTGCTCGGCGCCGAGGTGCTCCAGCAGCGCCGGCAGGTCGCCCAGAGCAGCGTGACTGACCTGGCCGGGTGTCAGCTGCAACACGTGGTAATGCTGACGTACCTGCACCAGATAGCGTGATTGGCGACCTTCGGCATAGGTGTTGAGCAGGTCGCGCAGCAACTCGTCGACGCGTTCGGCAATCGGCTGGGCGCGATTACGACAGTAGCAGCGCACCTGTACCTGGGGTTGCGGGCCGCCGATCGGCAAGCTGTTGAGCAGGTCACGTAGGCAGTCGAGCAGGGCGTCGGTGCCGTCATGGCGGCTGACCTGCAGTTCGTTCCAGCTGTTGAGCACCACCTGATCGAGGGTCAGTACCAGGTTCTCGCGCACCCCCGAATAGCCCAGCGCATCGGTGCGCCCGGTGGTCATGTGCACGTTCATCTGGCTGTGCTGCCTGAGCGGGTCTACCCCGACATTGACCAGCAACAGCACCTGGCTGGGAATGCTGGCGCGCAACAGGGCGGTCTCTTCGACGCTGGGCTGCGGCAAGGGGAAGCTTTGCTGCAGACTGGTGATCAGGTTGGACAGTTCGAAATCGGTCAGGTCGCTGCTGCCTGGGTGCAGCGACAGACGCGTGCTGCTGTCGATCACGCCATTGCGATGGCACCAGGCGAGCAGTTCGATCAGTTCGCGCGAGCGCTTTAGCGGGGCAAAGTCGCTCCACTCCTGGACGCCCAGGCTGCCGTTGAACAGCGCCCACTGGTATTCGTTGGGCGCCTCGGGACTGGGGTGCTGGACCAGGGTCAGGGTGTCTTCGGCCAGGTCCGGGGCGATGCCGGGGTTGATGTACTCCACCTTGCCGGCCTTGCGCTCGAAGGCTGCATACAGGCGCCGGCCCAGCACGTTGAGGTCACGGTTGTTCAGTGAACTGCCGGTCTCGGCAGTGCGGGCGAACTGCGAGAGAAAGCGGTAGCTGTAGGTCAGCTCGTTGACCAGCACGCGGCGCTCGGCGGCGACCTGGCGCACTTTCCACTGGCTGCGACTGTCGAGCACGTTGAGCTGGCGGCTGTGCCAGCCCCATTCAGCAGTCAGGCGCTCGAGCAGCAGGCGCTGCCAGCTTTTGGCGCGGCCGCGCGTCGGTGGGCGGCTGACCTTCTTGTTCACCTTCAGGTACAGGCAGCGGCGAATCAGCTCCAGCCTTTCCTGATCGCCGCGCGCGCTCAGATACTCTTCCAGGCGACGGTAGACGACGATGTAGGGGTCCAGTTCGTCGAGGTCCAGGCGGCCTTCGAACACCGCCCGCTTGAAACGCAGCGCCAGGCACTCGACCTTGGGATGCTCGCTGGCATAGACCTCGGTCAGCAGCAGTTTGAGTACCGACTTGTAGGGCGACTCGATGCCCTTGTACAGCTGCCACATGCCGGCGCCGATAAACTCTTCCGGTGGGATATGTGCCAGGTTGCCGAGGTCGAGTACGTCCTCGGCACGTACAAAGCGTTTGCTCAGTAGGGTGCGGCAGTAGTCGTGGTAGCGCGTTTCCTCGTAGACCGGCACCAGCCACCAGAGCGGCGTACGACCGCCTAGCCAGATGGCGGTGCGGTAGAACTCGTCGAGCAGCAGATAATGCTGGGTGGTGCCGCAGTCGTCGGAGGTCAGTTGCGCCTCACGCGCGCCCTGGGTGAAGCGCTGCGGGTCGACCAGAAAGACGTGCACCTCGGCGCCCTGAGTGGCAGCCCAGCTTTCCAGTTGGTCGCACTTCTTGCGCAGGTCCTGCAGTTCCTGCGCCGTGAGGTTGGGCGAGTGGCACAACCACAGGTCCATATCGCTCTGTTCGGCCTGCGCAACGGTGCCCAGGCTGCCCATCAGGAACAGGCCATGCAGCGGCGCGGCGCCCTGGCCGCGACGCGGTTTGTAGACGAACGAGCGGGTCAGGCGCTGGACTTCGGCGAGGCTGGCATCATCCGGCTCGAAGCCGCTGAGGCCGGCCGGCGTGCTGGCCGAGACATAGCCAGGCAGCAGTGGATGATTGACGTGCAGCAGCAATGGCAACAGCTTGAGGACCAGTTGCTGGCGTGTGGACAGCGCCTCCATGGCCCGCTGCAGGCGGCCCTGATTGATCTGCAGAAAGCGCGCGCGCAATTGCGCCAGCACCTTGCGGTCGATGCCGTCATCGATATCGGGGCGTATTTCCTGCGTGCGCGTCATGCTCGAACTCTACTGCAGATCTGGCAAGCCTATCAGCGGCAGGCTCGCCAGTGCAGTGCCTTTGACGCTATATCGCCCGCCGCGCCTTTCCCTTAAGGGCGGCCGGCGGGCAACCGAGATTAAGCGGAGGTGGTCTGACGGGTCGAGAGAATGGTCAACAGGGCTTGCGCATGCTCGGCGGCATCAATGCCCAGGCTGGTCAGATAGCCGCCGTCGGCTTGGCTCACCAGGCCTTTTTCGTGAAGACGGGTGATGGCGCCTTGCGCCTTGAATGAGGCGTTGTTGTGCACCTTTAGCCCCTCCTGATGGTTGTCCAGGTTGTACAGGGCGAGGATTTCCAGCTCGTCGATCAGGTCAGCGGTGAATGACTTCATGGTGACTCCGTCTTGTTGTTATGGCGCTCTTGCAGTGTAGAGCCATGTGCCGCGCTCTGCCCATCGCTGAGCTGCCAGTTGCCGAGAATTCGTTGATAGGTACCATCCTGCCTGATCTGTCGCATGCCTGCGTCGAAGTCGCGCAGCAAGGCAGCAGCCCGTGGATGGTGGCGGGAGAAGGTCAAGTAGAGTCGCGGGCGATGTACCCTGGTCAGCGCCTGGAATTGGCCGACCAGTTCGGGGTTGTCGCGCAGCAGTGCGTCGGTGGTGCCGCGAAAGGCGATGACGTAGTCCACGCGCCCGCGCTGCAGCATGCGAAAACCATTGATATCTCGCCGCACCGCAATGCGCTGGATATCTGCATAGCTGTCGAAATACTCGCCGTAGGTATAGCCGATGGTGACTGCCACGCGTTTGCCGCGGATGGCGTCCAGGTCATCTATTGCCGCGTCCCCTGCATGGCCCCAGAGCAGAATATCGTCGCTGAACAGCACCTCCTGCGGTAACAGGAACTCCGCGCGGATGTGCGCGTCAGGCGTGGTGTTGAAGCAGCCTGCCAGGCTGCCTGAACGCGCCAGCTCCATGCAGCGCGAATAGGGGTAGGGCGTCAGCTCGACGGACGTGTCGCTGGCACTGAAAGCGGCGCGGACTATGTCTGCCGACATGCCCTCGATCCTGTCATTGCGCAGAGCGGTATAGGGGTACCAGTCATCCTCGGCACCAATACGCGGCATTTCGGCTCGAGCAATGCACGCTCCGCTCAAGCAGAGCGTGAAGACAAGCAGAGCGAGAGTTCGAGTCGACTGACAGGCCATCGAAGACGGTGCCTTCCTGGTCGGAGTTGGCAGTGACAGTAGCAATCTGCTTGCCAGTCCGGCCAGTGGCCTGGATCAATCCTTGCTCAGTTTTCTTCCGGCAACTCCGGCAGGGCGCGCAGGGCCTGCTCATACCAGGCGCCATCGAAGGGGCGATCCTCGCGCAGCATGGCGTCGACTTCATGGGCCAGGACCAGCGCCATCAGCTCGAGGATCTCCTCGCGCTCGTAACCGACCAGCGTCAGCTTGTTGTAAACCGCCTTGGCTGCAGCGGGCTCACCGCTTTCCAGTTGGTTTTCGATAGCCTGAATCAGGGTGGCTTCGGCGAAGTCTTCGTCTTCTTGCTCGTTGTTTTGACTCATGGTTTCTCTCGTGTTCTGGCCCAGGCTCAGTCGCAGGGGACGCCAACGCCCTTCAGGCTGACTTTGAAGAATTGCAGACGAAAGCCCGAGTTCGCGGCTCGACTGCAAAGACTCGTATTGAGGGTGCGGTATTCGGCGATGAAGATCGGTTTGCCCTGGCTGCGCATGTGACTGTAACCGTCGCATTCGTTGTAGCGATAGCAGCTCTCGTTGATGGCAAAGTCGAAGTAGTCGCCAAGCTCAGGCAGCAGTTCCACGGCATTCTTCAGGCCGATGCTCAGGTCGCGGCTGTGCGCCTCGCTGGCCAGCCAGCGGTTGAAGTCTATTTGCTCGGCTTCCGTCAGGCTCAGGCCATTGTCATTGCTGTAGCCGTCCACGTTGTCCGGATCGACAGCGTCGCAGCCCTTGTCGACGGCCAGGTCAAGGCGTTTGGCGAGCAGTTGGCGTACATCGTCACGGCGATAGTCGAGCCAACGCTCGCCAGGCCAATCAGGCAATGCTTTGCCCAGCGCCGCCGTGGGGTAGGCCTGGGCGTCGCTGCGCCAGTCTTCCCAGGTGCCCGCGCTGAAATAGCAGATGACGATACGGCCACCCGCCTTGAGATTGGTGATGGTTTGCTTGGGCGTGTCGTACAGGTCGATGTCATAGACCAGGCGATTGGGTGTTTGCAGCTTGCCATCGAGCTGCATATGCCAGGATGCATTGACGGGAATGGTGACCGGTGTAGCCGCTGTCAGTGCCGGGGCGATAACGCTGAGCAGTGCAAGGAGTGTGCGCATGATGGTCCGGAGCAGGTGG
Source organism: Pseudomonas sp. GW6 (assembly GCA_048065775.1). Taxonomy (GTDB): domain Bacteria; phylum Pseudomonadota; class Gammaproteobacteria; order Pseudomonadales; family Pseudomonadaceae; genus Aquipseudomonas. The sequence goes on along the minus strand of JBLUOL010000001.1, from coordinate 42,515 downwards.
AGGTGTAATTACCTTAGGCCAGAGGTGTTGCCCTGGCCAGACGCCGGCTTGCTCAGCCTGCGGCGAAGTCCAGCAAGGCCTGGCCGGTGAGGCGATAGGTCGTCCATTCGCTCTGCGGGCGGGCGCCGAAGGATTCGTAGAAGTCGATCGCCGGGGTGTTCCAGTCCAGCACCGACCACTCGAAGCGACCGCAGCCTCTCGCCACGGCCAGTTGTGCCAGGTGGCGCAGCAGCGCCTTGCCGGCGCCCAGTCCGCGAGCCTCGGGGCTGACGTAGAGGTCCTCTAGGTAAAGGCCGTGCTTGCCCAGCCAGGTGGAGTAGTTGAAGAAGTACACGGCATAGCCGATGGGCTGGCCGTCGTTCTCACAGATCAGACCGTGGGCAGTGCTGCCTTCGGCGAACAGGCTGTCGCGGATGCCGGCCGCGTCGGTCTTCACCTCATGCTCGGCCTTTTCGTAGATGGCCAGGTCGGTGATAAAGCGCAGTATCAGCTCGGCGTCGTTAGGGGTGGCAGGGCGGATATTTATAGCCATGGAATGTCTCGCGGCAGTGTTCAGCTGTAAGTGACGGTGAGCCACGTCAGGGGCAGGCCAACCAGGCAGAGAAAACCGAACGTGGCGACCCAGGCGCTGCGTGAACCCATAGGGTCGGCCACGCGCAGCGGCAGATTCGGGTAGTGGCCCAGAGTCAAAAGTCGTAGTGCCAGCCAGCCGGTGGTGTAGAAGACATAGCCGATGATGATTTCAAGCGCGATCTCGGCAATTAACGCCAAACCGCGCAGCAACAATTCTGCCATGGGAACTCCTTTTCCCCAGTTTTCTCCGAGAAGTCGCTTAGCGGCTAGCCAGCAGTTCCCGACCGCGCGCTACCGCCGCACGCACCTGATTTGGCGCCGTGCCACCGATATGGTCGCGTGCGCCGACCGAGCCTTCCAGGGTCAGCACGGCGAATACGTCATCACCGATCTGGTCGCTGAACTGGCGCAGCTCGTCCAGGCTCATCTCGGCCAGGTCCTTGCCGCTCTGTACGCCGTATTTGACCGCGTGGCCGACGATCTCGTGGCAGTCGCGGAAGGGCAGGCCCTTGCGCACCAGGTAGTCGGCCAGGTCGGTGGCGGTGGAGAAACCGCGCAGCGCAGCTTCACGCATGATTTCGCGCTTGGGCTTGATCGCCGGCACCATGTCGGCGAAGGCGCGCAGGCTGTCGCGCAGCGTGTCGGCGGCGTCGAACAGCGGTTCCTTGTCTTCCTGGTTGTCCTTGTTGTAGGCCAGCGGCTGGCCTTTCATCAGGGTCAGCAGGCCGGTCAGGGCGCCGAATACGCGGCCGGTCTTGCCGCGCACCAGTTCGGGCACGTCCGGGTTCTTTTTCTGCGGCATGATCGAGGAGCCGGTGCAGAAACGATCCGGCAGGTCGATGAACTGGAACTGGGCGCTGGTCCACAGCACCAGCTCTTCGGAGAAGCGCGACAGGTGCATCATCGCCAGCGAGGCGGCAGCGCAGAATTCGATAGCGAAGTCGCGGTCGGAAACGCCGTCCAGCGAGTTGCCGCCAACAGCGTCGAAACCGAGCAGTTCGGCAGTGATCTCGCGGGCAATTGGGTAGGTGGTGCCGGCCAGTGCGGCTGAGCCCAGCGGCATGCGGTTGGTGCGTTTGCGGCAGTCGACCAGGCGCTCGTAGTCGCGCGCGAGCATCTCGAACCAGGCCAGCAGATGGTGGCCGAAGGTCACTGGCTGGGCGGTCTGCAGGTGGGTGAAGCCGGGCATGATGGTGTCCGCTTCGGCCTCGGCCAGACCCAGCAGGCCCTGCTGCAGGCGGGTGATCTCGGCCAGGATGACGTCGATCTCGTCGCGCAGCCACAGGCGGATGTCGGTGGCCACCTGGTCGTTACGCGAGCGGCCGGTATGCAGCTTCTTGCCGGTGACGCCGATGCGGTCGGTCAGGCGCGCCTCGATGTTCATGTGCACGTCTTCCAGATCGACGCGCCAGTCGAACTGGCCGGCTTCGATCTCGCCCTGGATCTGCTTGAGGCCGTCGATGATGGCGTCGCGCTCGGCATCGCTGAGTACGCCAACCTTGGCCAGCATGGTGGCGTGGGCGATGGAACCCATGATGTCGTGGCGGTACAGGCGCTTGTCGAATTCCACCGAGGCGGTGAAGCGGGCGACGAAGGCGTCGACGGGCTCGCTGAAGCGGCCGCCCCAGGATTGGTTGGTTTTTTCGCTGCTCATGATTTGGGCTCGGAATCGGGCGGGCCACGTTGGCGGCCAGCATGGCGGACAAAGTGCGTCGATAATAACAGGGTCGGCAGGCGTTTCGCCGTGTCGAGTTAGCCGTCAGGCAGGACGCAGTGGTGTCGGCTGCTTCACAAATCTGTCGCGAAGGTGGCATTTCGGTGCTTTATTTTGTCCGGCTGGAGCCGTCTGGCTTGCCGGCTAGCAGGGCGACACGGAAACTGCGTCGATGCATACAAAATCGCTTGCCAAGAACAAACGTATCGACGACTTCTTCGTCCCGGAACTGTGCCAGCCGGAAGCCCTGCTGAGCATGGTGCTGCTGGCTGAGCTGCTGGTACTGGTGCTGGTGCTCGCCGAACCGATGACGCCGGGTTTCGACTGGGTGCGCCTGGCCCTGACCTCATTGTTCGTGCAGTGGATCGTGCTGCTGTCGGCTGCAGTGCTATGTCGATTACGGCCCTTGCTGGCGCGCCTGCCGCCGGCGCTGGCTGGCGGCCTGTGCTGTGTGCTGGTGGTGCTGCTGACGCTGGGTTGTACGGCGGTGGCCGACTATTACGAGCTGGGCGGGCCGCTGCCACGCAGTGGTGAAGTGAATCTTTATCTGCGCCATGCGTTGATCAGCCTGATCATGTCCGCACTGCTGCTACGCTATTTTTATCTGCAGAGCCAATGGCGTCGGCAGGAGCAGGCCGAGTTGCGTGCCCGTATAGAGTCGTTGCAGGCGCGGATTCGCCCGCATTTTCTGTTCAATAGCCTCAACAGCATTGCCAGCCTGGTCACGCTCGATCCTTACAAGGCCGAGCAGGCGGTGCTGGATCTGTCGGATCTGTTTCGCGCCAGCCTGGCCAAGCCCGGTACGCTGGTGCCGTGGAAGGAGGAACTGGAACTGGCGAAACGATATCTATCGATCGAGCACTATCGGCTCGGCGAGCGACTACAGTTGCAGTGGGAGGTCGAAGGTGTGCCGGAGGATCTGCCGATTCCCCAGCTGACCCTGCAACCTCTGTTGGAGAATGCGCTGATCTATGGCATCGCGCCGCGTATCGAAGGCGGCCTGGTGCGGGTCGAGGCGGATTACCAGGATGGTGTGTTCAGCTTGTGTGTCAGCAATCCGTATGAAGAGCGGGGCGAGCAGCACCCGTCGCGGGGAACGCACCAAGCGCTGAGTAATATCGATGCGCGCCTGGCGGCACTTTTTGGGCCGCGCGCGAGTCTCAGCGTGGAGCGCCGTGACGGCCGTCACTACAGCTGTCTACGCTATCCTTGTGCGAGACTCACGCAGGAAGCCAGAGCAATATGAATGTCCTGATCGTCGATGACGAACCCCTTGCCCGCGAGCGCCTCAGCCGTATGGTCGGTGAGCTTGAGGGTTACCGGGTCCTGGAGCCCGCCGCCAGCAATGGCGAGGAAGCCCTGACCCTGATTGATAGCCTCAAGCCGGATGTGGTCCTGCTGGATATCCGCATGCCCGGTCTAGACGGCCTGCAAGTCGCTGCCAAATTGTGCGAGCGCGAAGCGCCGCCAGCGGTGATTTTTTGCACGGCTCATGACGAGTTCGCTCTGGAGGCCTTTCAGGTCAGTGCAGTGGGCTATCTGGTCAAGCCTGTGCGCCCTGAGAGTCTGAGCGAAGCGCTGAAGAAGGCCGAGCGGCCCAATCGTGTGCAACTGGCCGCGCTGACTCGTCCCGCAGCTGAGACTGGCGGTGGCCCGCGTACTCATATCAGTGCGCGAACCCGCAAGGGCATCGAGCTGATCCCGCTTGATCACGTGGTCTACTTCATCGCCGACCACAAGTACGTCACCCTGCGTCACGAGGGCGGCGAAGTCCTGCTGGATGAGCCGCTGAAGGCGCTGGAAGACGAGTTCGGTGATCGCTTCGTGCGCATCCACCGCAATGCACTGGTGGCGCGTGAGCGTATCGAGCGTCTGCAGCGCACCCCGCTCGGACACTTCCAACTGTTCCTCAAGGGGCTAGACGGTGACTCGCTGGTGGTCAGCCGCCGCCATGTGGCCGGTGTACGCAAGATGATGCAGTCGCTTTAGCGGGGCTCCGGCTGCGGCCTATGGCCGCCTCCTTCCGCCGGCGCCGGGCGAGCCTGTTATGATTTGCGGCAATCGGTTTTCTGGAATTGCCTCATGTCCCGCGAAATTCGCATCGCCACCCGTAAGAGCGCCCTGGCCCTGTGGCAGGCCGAATATGTCAAAGCCCGTCTTGAACAGGCTCATCCGGGCCTCAAGGTCAGCCTGGTGCCCATGGTCAGCCGCGGCGACAAGCTGCTCGACGCGCCGCTGGCGAAAATTGGTGGCAAGGGCCTGTTCGTCAAGGAGCTGGAAACCGCACTGCTGGAAAACGAAGCCGACATCGCCGTGCACTCGATGAAGGACGTGCCGATGGACTTTCCCGAAGGGCTGGGCCTGTACTGCATCTGCGAGCGTGAAGACCCGCGCGACGCCTTCGTTTCCAATACCTACTCCAGCCTTGATGCACTGCCCGAGGGCAGCGTGGTCGGCACTTCCAGTCTGCGCCGTCAGGCGCAACTGCTGGCGCGTCGGCCGGACCTGAAAATCCAGTTCCTGCGTGGCAACGTCAATACCCGGCTGGCCAAGCTCGATGCCGGCGAATACGACGCCATCATTCTCGCCGCCGCCGGCCTGATTCGCCTGGGCTTCGAAGATCGCATCCGCAGTTCGATCAGCGCCGAGGACAGCCTGCCGGCCGGCGGCCAGGGCGCCGTGGGTATCGAGTGCCGCAGCGCCGACAGTGACGTGCATGCTTTGCTGGCACCGTTGCATCACCGTGAAACCGCGCTGCGCGTTACTGCCGAGCGTGCGCTGAACAAACATCTCAATGGCGGCTGTCAGGTTCCCATCGCCTGCTATGCCCTGCTCGAAAATGACCAGCTATGGCTACGCGGTCTGGTCGGCCAGCCTGACGGCGGCCTGTTGCTGCGCGCCGAAGAACGTGCTGCCAGTGGTGATGCTGAAGCCCTGGGGGTGCGTGTCGCCGAGGCACTGCTGGCGCAAGGGGCCGATGCCATTCTCCAGGCTGTTTACGGTGAGGCTGGCCACTCTTGAATGCATGGCGCCTGCTGCTGACCCGTCCAGCCGAGGATTGTGCAGCGCTGGCGCAGACCTTGGGTGCGCAGGGCGTGTTCAGTCACTGCATGCCGCTGCTGGCCATCGAAGCGCTGGATGAGACGCCCGAGCAGCGCGAGGTCTTCGCCACATTGCAACGCTACTGTGGGGTGATCGTGGTCAGCAAGCCGGCGGCTCGCATGGGGTTGCGGCTCTTGGCGCAATATACGGCGCAGACGCCTGACCTGCCTTGGTTCAGCGTCGGCGCTGCCACCGCGGCTGTGCTCGCCGAACAGGGCTTGCGCGTGCACTTTCCTGATTCGGCCGATGACAGCGAAGCGCTGCTCGCTCTGCCTGCGCTACACCAGGCGATTGCCACGGCATCTACGCCGCGTGTTCTGATTCTGCGTGGCGAAGGTGGCCGAGAATTCCTTGCCGAGTACTTGCGCGGCCAAGGCGTGACGGTCGACTATCTGTCACTGTATCGCCGTGTGCTGCCGCTGTACGCGCCGGGCGAGCTGAGTCAGCGGGTGCGAGCGGAACGCCTGAACGGCCTGGTTGTCAGCAGTGGACAGGGTTTCGAACATCTGCAACAGCTAGCCGGCGATGACTGGCTGGCGTTGGCTCGGCTACCCTTGTTCGTACCCAGCCCGCGCGTCGCCGAACAGGCCCGTGCTGCGGGTGCACAGATCGTAGTGGACTGTCGTGGCGCCAATGCCGCGGCCTTGCAGGCAGCTCTGGAGCAGTTTCCGGCTGCCGCCCTCTAAAAGGACGGATACGTGAGCGAAGCATCCACCCCGAACACGCCAGAAGAAAAACCGGCCAGCGAAGCCGTGAAACCCACCCCCACACCGCCACCCGCGAAGCCAACCCGTAGTGGTGGTGGTAGCGGTCTTGCCGCATTCGCTCTGTTGATCGGTTTGGCAGGTGCCGGTGCCGGTGGCTGGAGCCTCTGGCAACTGCATGAAATGCAGAGCCGGGACCAGCAGCAGGCCGAAGACCTGCAGCGCACCCGCGACGACAGTGCGAAGAAAGTGGATGAATTGGCCCAGCGCCTGGATTCGCGCCTGTCCGCCCTGCCCAGCGCAGCTGAACTGGACGAGCGCCGCCGCCTGCTGGCTAACCTGCAGAACGACCAGCAGCGTATGAGCCAGCGTCTGGAAAGCGTGCTCGATGGCAGCCGCCAGGATTGGCGTCTGGACGAAGCCGAGCACCTGCTACGCCTGGCGACTTTGCGGTTGTCGGCATTGCAGGATGTCGCCAGCGCCGAAGCACTGGTGTTGGCTGCCGATGAAATCCTCCGTGAGCAGGATGACCCTGCCGCCTTCGCCGCCCGCGAGCAACTCAGCCGTAGCCTGGAAGCGCTGCGCACCACGGCGCGCCCGGATCGCGTCGGCCTGTTCCTGCAACTGGGCGCCTTGCGTGAGCAGGCAGCAACCCTCAATCCCCTGGCGCCGACCTTCGAAGGGCAGGGCGATGTGCTTTCCGATCTGGCAGCCGAAGGCGATGGCAGTGCCTGGTGGGGCGAGTGGGTGAAGAAGCTTTCGGAGTACTTCCGTATCGAATTCGATGCCGATCGCAACGTGCGTCCGCTGCTGTCCGGGCAAAGCCTGTCGCAGGTGCGCCTGAGTCTGTCGCTGGCGCTGGAGCAGGCACAGTGGGCCGCGCTGCATGGCCAGACCGGCGTCTATCAGCAGTCCTTGAAGCAGGCCGAGGAAATCCTCGACGCCCACTTCAATCTGGACAATCCAGACAGTCGTGCCCTGCGCCAGCGCTTCAAGGAACTGGCCGATGCCAGTATCGAGGTCAAGGTGCCGGACCTGAGTGACTCGCTCGATGCACTGCAGGCGTACCTGCAACGCAAGCAGGCGCAACGTCGGCAGTGGGCCGCCGCGGCCGAGGAGGCGCAATGAGACGCCTGATCTGGCTTCTGCTACTGCTGGTCGTTGCAGCCGGGTTGTATCTGCTCAGCCTGGCTATCGAGGCCGACCGCGGCTATGTGTTGTTTGCATACAAGGGTTTCCGTTACCAGTCCGGCCTGTGGGCATTCCTTGGTCTGCTGGTGGTCGTCGTGGTGTTGTATTACCTGATCAAGTGGACGTTGCGTCTGCTGCTCAGCTCGACACGGCTGGCCAACCCCTGGTCGCGTCTGCACCGCAGTCGTCGCGTGCGCCTGGCGTCCGAACAGGGCATGCAGGACCTGGCCGAAGGCCGCTGGGCGCGCGCGCAGCGTCAGTTGACCCGCGCCGCCGAAGCCGACAGCCGACCGTTGATGTATTACCTGGGCGCAGCACGGGCTGCCAACAAGCTTGGCCAACACGAGCAGAGCGATGCCCTGCTTGAGCGCGCACTGAGCAAGCAGCCCCAAGCTGAGCTGGCGATTGCCCTGACCCACGCTGAGCTGCAACGCAATCGTGGCGACAGTGAGGCTGCGTTAGAGACCCTGCAGGCGATGCGCGAGCGTCATCCGGGCCATCATCTGGTGTTGCGCCAGCTACAGCGCCTGTATTTGCAGCGTCAGGACTGGTCGGCACTGCTTGGTCTGCTGCCTGAGCTGCGCAAGGAAAAGGCCCTGCCTGCCGCCGAACTCGACGAGCTGGAGCGCGAGACCTGGCGCGGTCGTCTGGCCGATGCCGGGCAGCTAGGTCAGGGCGACGGAGAAACCGCACTGCAGCCGCTGACCCAAGCCTGGCAACAGCTTTCTTCACCGCTGCGTCAGGAGCCTGAGCTGATTGCCACCTACGTCGAGCAATTGCGTCGACTAGGCGCACAGGAAGAAGCCGAAGAGGTTTTGCGTGGTGCGCTCAAACGTGGCTACGACAGCCGTCTGGCGCGCTTCTATGGCGTGCTGCGTGGCGCCGACCCGGCGCGTCAGCTGCAAACGGCCGAACTCTGGCTCAAGCAGCATCCGCAGGATCCTGCCCTGCTGTTGACCCTGGGTCGTCTGAGCCTGCAGAACCAGTTGTGGGGCAAGGCGCGAGACTATTTCGAGACCAGTCTGAAGCTCGAGCGCCACCCGGAAACCTGCGCCGAGCTGGCGCGTCTGCTGGCGCAATTGGGCGAGTTGGAACGCAGCAATCAGCTGTTGCTGGAGAGCCTCGGCCTGTTGCATCAGGGCTTGCCACCGCTGCCACAACCGCAGGGCGTGAGGGCCTGAATGGATGCGGCTGATTGCCGCAGCGCACTCGCCGTACGGACGGAGGGGCGTTCGGGCATGATGAACAGCCTGCTCTGAGTCATGGGGCGCCTTGAAAGGCGCCCTCGCTTTCCTCTACCGTACTGCCCTCGATTTCCCTCCCGGAGCCACCATGCACTTGGCCAGTCCGCGTCCCCTGTTTTTCCTGGCATTCATCGGCTGCGTACTGCTGATGGCGGCTGCGTTGTACCTGGAACATGTCGTCGGCCTGGAACCCTGCCCGATGTGTGTGCTGCAGCGAATCTGCGTGATTCTGTTCGGCGTGGTCTGCCTGATCGCTGCGCTCCATGGGCCGGGGAGTCTCGGTCGTCGCATCTATGCGGTGCTGGCACTGCTGTTCGCCGGCGCTGGCGCCGCTACCGCTGGCCGGCAGATCTGGCTGCAGAGCGTGCCGGCCGATCAGCTCGAAGCCTGCCTGCCCAGCTTCGAGTTCATGATGGAAGCCCTGCCGATGCAGGACATCGTGCGCCTGGTGTTCCAGGGGAGCGCTGACTGTGCCGAGGTGAAGTGGACGCTGTTTGGCATGAGCATCCCCGAGTGGAGCCTGCTCGGTTTCGTCGGCATGCTCGGTTTCTGCCTGTTCCAGCTGCTGCGCCGCAATTGAGAATGTGAATTGCACGAGGCCACGCGGGTCGTGGCTTCGAGATTAAACGCTCGTATGAAACTTTCTCGCGGCGATGCCTTGATGGTGGGTGCCCACGAGCATAATCTGGCTCGCACGCACCGCCGGAAAAATGCCATTTTGCGGTTGCCTTCCCAAGGCCAAGCACCGATTGACAGAAAAACGTCTCGGCAGCGGACGTATAACAGGCATTATCGATAAGGGAAGCGGGGTTCATCATGCTTGAGAGTTGCCAGAATGCACAGGAACGTTGGGGTGGGGTTCACCAGCTGATCGATCGCTGGCTGGGTGAACGCCGCGAACTGGTGCGGGCTTACACTACCCTTACCAAGGCGCCGCAGGCGCCAGCCATCAACTGTGAGTCTCTGCAGGGTTTCTGCGAGTTGCTGGTGGACTACGTGTCTGCCGGTCACTTCGAGGTCTACGAGCAGCTGACCAACGAGGCCAAGGCCTTCAACGACCAACGTGGTCTGGAGCTGGCCAAGCAGATCTACCCGCGTATCGAAGCCATTACGGCGGTCGCGTTGGCGTTCAATGACCACTGCGACAATGGCGATTGTCGCGACAGCACGTCGCTGGTGGCAGAGCTCAATCATCTGGGGCAGTTGCTGCACGAGCGCTTCGAATTGGAAGACTGCCTGATTGAAGTGCTGCACAACGCTCATCAGGAACAGGCCGCCGAAGCGCTCTGAGCCCGTGCTGGCAATGGTCCGGAGCACTCCGGGCCGTCAGGCTGACGCCAGTCAGTCAAGCGTCGCCGCATCAAATTTGTAGGAGCGGCGCCTCGCCGCGAATCCGGACGGTGCGTACTTGAACGCACTTGAAAAGCTTCGCCCCGGGGCGGGGCTCCTACGCAAGGCCGCGTCAGCAACCTGATCGGATCGGCATCAGGCCGACAGGCTGGCCTTCAGTCGGCCACGTCGAGCAGGCGTAGATCGAACACCAGTGGCGCATAGGGCGGTATCAGGTCGCCCGCACCTTCCTCCCCGTAAGCCTGATCCGATGGAATCACCAGGCGCCAGTGAGCGCCTTTCGGCATTTGCAGCAGTGCGCTGCGCCAGCCGCCGATCAGGCTGTCCAGGCGAAACCACTGCGGTGTGCTGCTCTCGTCGAAGACGCTGCCGTCCGCCAGTTCGCCGCGGTAGCTCACCTGTACTCGGCTGCGAGCGGTGGGCATGGGACCGCTGCCAGGGCTGAGCTCGGTCACCAGTACGCCGTTGGCCAGCGCCCGCACGTCAGGGCGGCGACCTTGCTCGGCGAGAAAGCGCTGCTCGGTTTCGATGGCTTTGGTGTGGCGCTGTGGCGAGGCTTCGATACGCGCTTCGTGTTCATCCAGCAGCTGCTCGATTCGACCTGCGTCGAGTCGCAAGGGCTTGCCTTCGTAGGCCTGGCGCAAGCCTTCGAGCAGCTCGCTCAGTGGTAGGTCAGGCACCTCTTCGTGCAGGCGCTCGCCAAGGCGTACGCCCAAGCTGTAGGCCAGATCCTGCTGGTGCTGGTCGGCCTGCACGCCCAGGCTGCAGCAGATAGCGAGGGCGGCGATTACGGCGCGGCTCATGACGGTGTCTCCCGATCAAGATACTTGGCAGGCTGTTGAGGTTTCGCTGCGCCGTAGCGTGCTCTGCAACAGCTAAAAGGTCTCGCCGATTATGCCAGCGCACTTCGGCATCTGCTCGGCTCGCCAAAAGGCCTATGGCGAGCCCTCGCGGCTGCGTCTAGTATGGGCGCGTTCACATCCGCCAGGAGGCGCGCCATGTCGGCCAAGAAGAAGTCCATCACTACCCCGTTGCACCTGCTGCACCAACTGTCTGCCAGCCTGCTCGAACACCTGGAAAATGCCTGCTCGCAAGCGCTGATTGACGCCGAGAAACTGCTCGCCAAGCTGGAGAAGCAGCGCGGCAAGGCGCAGGAAAAACTGCACAAGGCTCGCAGCAAGCTGCAGGACGCTGCTGTTGCCGGCAAGGCCAAGGCGCAAGCCAAAGCCAAGGACGCAGTCGCCGAGTTGGAGGAGCTGCTCGACTCGCTCAAGGCGAGCCAGAGCGAAACCCGCACCTACATCGCCCAGCTCAAGCGTGATGCCCAGGAAAGCCTGAAGCTGGCACAGGGCGTAGGCAAAGTGAAGGAAGCCGCTGGTAAGGCGCTGGATGTACGCGAGGCCAACGCCGCTGCTCCGGCCGCCAAGCCAACCAGCAAGCCGGTCGCGGCGAAGAAGCCTGCTGCTGCGAAGACGCCGGTGAAGAAGGCCCCGGCCAAACCGGCTGCTGCCAAACCGGCAAGCAAACCCGTCGCCAAGCCAGTAGCGAAACCTGCGGCAGCCAGCAAACCTGCGGCTAAGCCAACTGCCAGCAAGGCCGTTGCGGCAAAACCCGCTGCGCCGAAAGCTGCCGCCAAACCCGCTGCAGTCAAGCCAGCCACCAAGCCGGCAGCCAAGCCTGCAGCAGCAAAAGCACCGGCCAAGCCCGCAGCAGCCAGTAAACCTGTCGCCAAACCCGCTGCTAAGCCGGCTGCCAAGGCCACGCCTGCAAAACCCGCGAGCAAACCGGTCAGCAAGCCGGCTGCGGTGAAGAAACCAGCCGCTGCCAAGGCGCCGGCGAAGAAGGCTCCGGCCAAGCCAGCAGTTGCCAAGGCAGTTGCCGCACCAGTTGCTGCGGCAGCCCCTGCTGCTCCTGCGGCCACCAATGGGGCCACCGCCCCGGGTACTCCGAGCGCTTCCTAAGGGTGATCAACGGCGCCGCGTAGCACCTGCAGCGCGGCGCTGTCCCCTCCGGCCAGGCGAATCAGCCAATCGTCTCCGCCTGCCTCGTTTGGCCAGTTCTCGGCCAGCGCCTGCAAACGATCGAGCAATACCCGCTCGGCCTGCAGTTCCAGCTTCTTGACCTGCTCACGCAAGGCTGCCAGTTCCGCATCCTGGCTTGCGTTCGCGCGCCAGTCCTGGCGTACCTGACGCAAGGGTGCGATCACCTCGCGTTGCCAAAGGGCAGCCGCTTGCTGCAGTGCTTGCAGGCGCTCATCCAGGCAGCGCACACCGCGCCGCTGCAACCAGGCACCGGTCAGCAGTAGGCAAACGTCACTGCCTGTGTCCTGCAACTCCAGGCAGGCCTGTTCCACGCCTGCTCTGGCGTAGAGTTCGAGGACGAAATTCCACAGATCCTGCACGCGGCCTCCGGGGCGATTTGGTAGACTCCGCCGCCATTATGATCCGACTCCAGAACCTCACTCTACAACGTGGCCCGCAGCGTCTTCTCGAAGGCGCCGAGCTGACCCTGCACGCCGGTCACAAGGCCGGCCTGATCGGTGCCAATGGCGCCGGTAAATCCAGCCTGTTCGCCCTGTTGCGTGGCGAGCTGACGCCTGATGCCGGCGATTGCCTGCTGCCCGGTGATTGGCGCATCGCCCATATGCGTCAGGAGGTCGATACCCTCGATCGGCTGGCGGTGGATTACGTGCTCGACGGCGATCACAACCTGCGCCGCGTGCAGGCCGAACTGGCTGCCGCCGAGCAGGCGCATGATGGTGCGGCCATCGCTCGCCTGCACAGCGAACTGGACAGCGCCGATGGCTATACCGCCGATGCCCGCGCGCGCAAGCTGCTGGCCGGCCTGGGGTTCGAGAACGCGCATATGGATCGCCGCGTCGGCGACTTCTCCGGTGGCTGGCGCATGCGCCTGAACCTGGCCCAGGCGCTGATGTGCCCGTCCGACTTGCTGCTGCTCGACGAGCCGACCAACCACCTGGATCTGGACGCCATTCTCTGGCTGGAAGGCTGGCTGCAAAGCTACCCCGGCACCTTGCTGCTGATTTCCCATGACCGCGATTTTCTCGATGCGGTGGTCGACCACGTCGCCCATGTCGAACAGCGCAAGCTGACCCTGTATCGCGGCGGCTACACGGCTTTCGAGCGTACCCGTGCCGAGCGTCTGGCCCAGCAGCAACAGGCGTACGAGAAGCAGCAGGCGCAGCGCGCGCACATGGAAAAGTACATCGCCCGCTTCAAGGCCCAGGCCACCAAGGCCCGTCAGGCGCAGAGCCGGATCAAGGCCCTGGAACGCATGGAAGAGCTGAGCGCGGCGCATGTCGACTCGCCCTTCGACTTCGTCTTCCGCGAAGCCGACAAGATCTCCACGCCACTGCTCAGCCTCAGCGAAGGTCGCCTCGGTTATGGCGACAAAACTGTGCTGCAGCAGGTCAAGCTGAGCCTGGTGCCCGGCGCGCGCATCGGCCTGCTTGGCCCCAATGGGGCGGGCAAGTCGACGCTGATCAAGAACCTGTCGGCCGAACTGCAGCCGCTCGGTGGCAGCCTGACCCGCGGCGAAAACCTGGAGATCGGCTACTTCGCTCAGCATCAGCTCGATTCACTGGACGACAAGGCCAGCCCGCTGCTGCACCTGCAGCGCCTGGCACCGGCCGAGCGCGAGCAGACCTTGCGCGATTTTCTCGGCGGCTTCGACTTCCGTGGCGCGCGTTGTGACGAGCCGGTGGTGAATTTCTCCGGTGGCGAGAAGGCGCGTCTGGCCCTGGCGCTGATCGCCTGGGGCAAGCCCAACCTGCTGCTGCTCGATGAGCCGACCAACCACCTCGACCTGGAAATGCGCATGGCACTGACCATGGCTTTGCAGGAGTTCGCCGGTGCCGTAGTGGTGGTCTCCCACGACCGTCACCTGCTCAAGAGCACCACCGACGAATTTTTGCTGGTCGCCGATGGCCGCGTGGTGTCGTTCGACGGTGATCTGGACGACTACGCGCGTTGGTTGATCGATTACCGCCAGCGCCAGGCACCGCCCAGCGCAGCGCCTGACAGCGCGGCGGAGAAAAACGACAAGCGTGCCCAGCGCCAGGCTGCGGCGGCGCTGCGCCAGCAACTGGCGCCGCACAAGAAACAGGCCGAGAAGCTCGAACAGGAGCTGGGCAAGGTGCAGGAAAAGCTCGCCGTGGTTGAAACCCAGCTGGGCGACAGCGGTCTGTACGAGGCCGCACGCAAGGACGAACTGCGCCAGCGTCTGGCCGAGCAGGCGCAGCTCAAGGCGCGTGAGGCCGAACTGGAAGAAACCTGGCTGCTGGCACTGGAAACCCTGGAGGCGTTGCAGCAGCAACTGGAGGAAGCCGAGTAATGGAACAGCTTGAACTGCTGGCGGCCTGGCGCGACCCACTGATTCGCACTGGCCAGGTACTGCTGATCATCCTGCTGGCGTGGATCGCCCAGCGCATTCTCACCCGCGCCATCAGCCGCCTCGGCGCGCGTTACAGCCTGCTGCCGGCAGAAGTGCTGCAGCCGCTGCGGGGGCTGGTGCGCTGGCTGATCATGGGCAGCGCGCTGCTCATGGTGCTGGAGCGCCTGGGGGTTTCCGCGACCGTGCTGTGGACGGCGCTGACCGGTTTCACCGCGGTCGCCGCGGTGGCGTTCTTCGCCATCTGGAGCGTGCTGTCGAACATGTTCTGCGCGCTGCTGATCTTCACCATGGGGCCGTTCCGTATCGGCGATACGGTCGAGGTGATCGACAGTGCCGACAAACCGGGCGTCAAAGGCCGGGTCATTGCCATCAATCTGTTCTATACCACTCTGCAGGATCTCAGCGAAGACGCGGCCGGCGCGTTGCTCCAGGTGCCCAACAGTCTGTTCTTCCAGAAGTCGGTACGGCGCTGGCGCTGAGTCGCTGGTCGAGACGCTAACGGCGGAGTAGGCTGTGCTGCTCTTCCCCTGATTTCAGCTTCTCGAGGTACGCATCATGGCTTTGGAAACCTGGCTCGCTTTCTTCGTTGCCTGCTGGGTCATCAGCCTGTCGCCGGGGGCCGGTGCCGTGGCGTCGATGTCGGCCGGTATGCAGTACGGCTTCTGGCGCGGCTACTGGAACGCGCTCGGCTTGCAGCTCGGTCTGGCGCTGCAGATCGCCATCGTCGCTGCCGGGGTGGGCGCCATCCTGGCGACCTCGGCCCTGGCCTTCAGCCTGATCAAGTGGTTCGGTGTGGCCTATCTGGTGTTCCTCGCTTACAAACAGTGGGTCGCCCTGCCCAGCGATCTGGATGCCGGCGCGGCCGAGCGCCCTATCGGCCGGCCGCTGACCCTGGTGTTGCGTGGCTTTCTGGTCAACTTCAGCAACCCCAAGGCCATCGTCTTCATGCTCGCGGTGCTGCCGCAGTTCATCAATCCGCATGCGCCGCTGGTGGCGCAGTATCTGGTCATGGGCGTGACCATGATCATCGTCGATCTGATCGTCATGGCCGGTTACACCGGCCTTGCCTCGCGAGTGCTGCGCCTGCTGCGCACACCTCGCCAGCAGCGGGTGATGAATCGCAGTTTCGCCGCACTGTTCGCAGCTGCGGCCGGCCTGTTGGCGACGGTAAAGCGCGCGGCAGTCTGAGTCTCGGTCGCTATCGTTCAACGCTGGCCGATGGCGTTTGCCAGGGATGTTCTGAAAAAGCCATTCATCGTCACTCCCGCGAAGGCGGGAGCCCAGGTGATTCGCAGGTTCTGAATGCCCGCCTGTGCGAGCAAGACGGTCTTTCAGGTTCCGCTCGGCAGTTTGTTACTGAATATTTCATATTCTTCTTGTGCTCAATCGTTAGGCCAGCAACAATTTAATGCCACCCATTCTCGTTTGGGATGCATTAATGACCCGCTTTCGCTTCTCTCTTTCCTGGCTGATGCTGCCTTTGCTGGCCAGCCTGAGCTTTCTCGCCATTGGCGAGCCCCTCGACGGTGCCGCACAGGCATTGCACCTGATCGGTTACATCGGCGCTGATTACCCGGCCACCGTTGCGGGCGGTCAGGTTATCGATGCCGGTGAATATCAGGAGCAACTGGAGTTTCTCGATGTACTGCAGGGCCTGATCGTCGCCTTGCCCGCTCAGGCCGGCCGCGCCGAGTTGGAGCAGGGCGTCAGCAATCTGCGTCAGGCAATTGCTCAGCGCCAGCCGGGCGAGGAGGTGGCTGGCGCCGCTCGCACATTGGGCGCACGTCTGGCCGAGCTCTATCAGGTGGTGCAGAGCCCCGTGCTGACGCCGGACCCGGAACGCGGCGCGCCGCTCTACGCTCAGCACTGCTCGGTGTGCCACGGCGACACCGGCCTGGGCGATGGACCTGCCGGTATCGGCCTGGAGCCAGCACCGGCCAATCTGCGTGATGCCGCGCGGCTGGATCGGCTGAGCCTTTACGATCTCTACAACACCCTCGGTCTGGGCATCGAAGGCACCGATATGCCGGCCTTCGCCGATCAGCTCGACGAGCGTCAACGCTGGGATCTGGCTGCCTACATCGCCGGTTTCACAACAGCACCGGCGCAGAGCCAGACACGCTTTGCCATGAACGAGCTGGCAGGGCGCACGCCTGCCGAGATCGCCGCCACCGGCGGCGATGTCGCCGCGTTCCGCGCCCAGCGCGCTCATCCGGTAGTGGAGCAGCGTGGTCCGCAGCAGCTCATCGGTTACACCCGCTCGACCCTGGAGCGCAGCCTGCAGGCCTATCGCGAAGGTGATCGCGAGCAGGCTTATGACCTCTCCGTAGGCGCCTATCTGGAAGGCTTCGAACTGGTCGAAAGCGCTCTCGACAACCTCGATGCCGCGCAGCGCAAGACCACCGAGCGCGCCCTGATGGCCTATCGGCAGGCGCTGCAGGATGGTGCCAGCGTCGCGCAGGCTGCCCAGGCACTGGAGCGGGCCAAGGTCGAGCTGGACAAGTCCGCTGCGCTGCTGGCTGATGGCGCCATGGACGACAGCCTGAGCTTCTTCGCCAGTCTGCTGATTCTGCTGCGCGAGGGGCTGGAGGCGATTCTGGTGCTGGCGGCGATTCTCGCCTTTCTGCGCAATACCGGGCAGCAGCAGGCGGTACGCAGTGTGCACATCGGCTGGGGGCTGGCGCTGCTGGCCGGTGTCGCGACCTGGGCGGTGGCGGCCTACCTGATCGACATCAGCGGCGCCCAGCGCGAGCTGCTGGAGGGCGCCACGGCGTTGTTCGCCAGCGTAGTGCTGCTGTGGGTCGGCGTGTGGATGCATGATCGTCGCCATGCTGCGGCCTGGCAGGATTACATCAAGAGCAGCCTGGTAGGCGGTGGTGGCCGTTTCGGCTTCGCCATGCTGGCGTTCTTCTCGGTGTATCGCGAGCTGTTCGAAGTAATCCTGTTCTACGAAACCCTCTGGCTGCAGGCCGGCCCTGCCGGGCACGGTGCGGTGCTGGCCGGCGCCGCTGCCGCGCTGGTGCTGTTGATCGGCCTGGCCTGGGTGATCCTGCGCGGCTCGCGCAAACTGCCGCTGGCAACCTTCTTCGGCGTCAACGCAGTGCTGTTATGCGTGCTCTCCGTGGTCTTCGCTGGCCATGGCGTGGCCGCGTTGCAGGAGGCCGGCGTGCTCGGCACGCGTCCGGTGGCCTTCTTCGAGTTCGACTGGCTGGGCATTCATGCCGATGCCTGGAGCCTGTCGGCGCAGGGCCTGGCGCTGGTCGGTATCGCCCTGCTGTACGGGCGTAGCCTGCTAGGGGAGCGTCGACGCATGGTCGAGCAGGCCTAGACAGCCTACTCAGGATTGAACGAGGGTGAGCTTTGCCCGCCCTCGTTGTGTCATAGCGTGAACCGCCGCTACGACAGCTGGTCTCAGTGCACCTAGGCTGCTTCCAATTCCTCTGCCGAGTGCGCGCATGTCTTCCTCGATCCATTCCACTCACTACGCCGACAGCCCCGATCTGGCGTTGGCTGTATTGCGTCACCCCACCCTGGAGCAGGCACTCTCAGTGGCCTGTGCCCAACTTGCCATACGTGAGGCCTTTCTCGCTGCGTTGCGTGATCCAGCCATCGGTCCGCAGCCGCGGCTGCTGTTGGCAATTTCCGGCGCCGACGTGAGTGGTCAGCGTCGCCTGGCTGCGCTGGTAGCCGAGCTGCTGCCGGACGAGGTGGAGCTGGATCTGATCGAACTGGCCGAGGACAACCTGTCGCGCGCCGTGCGTGAGCGCTGCGAGCCGTTCTACCAAGCCTGAGCCCCGCGCCTGCTGGCATACTGGGCGCTGGTTTCTCTGCGGAAGTTGCTGCATGCGCGTATGGATCGACGCCGACGCCTGCCCTCGGGCGGCGCGGGATCAAGTGGTCAAGTTCGCCCTCAAGCGGGGTTTCGAAGTGGTGCTGGTGGCCGGGCAGGCCGTGGCGCGGCCGAACTTCGCCTGCGTGAAACTGATCGTGGTACCCAGCGGGCCGGATGCGGCCGATGATCATCTGGTGGAACATGCGGTGCCCGGCGAGCTGGTGATCTGCAGCGACGTGCCGCTGGCCGATCGCCTGGTGAAGAAGGGCGTCGCCGCAATCGACCCGCGTGGTCGCGAGTTCGACGAGCGCAACATGGGCGAGCGTCTGGCGGTGCGTAATCTGTTCACCGACCTGCGCGAGCAGGGCCAGGTGGGTGGTGGCCAGGCGCCGTATTCGGAGAAGGACCGGCAGGCCTTCGCCAATGCGCTGGATCGGATTCTCACGCGTTTGAGTCGTTAGCTGCCCCGGATTGCATCCGGGCTACGGGGCGTATGGCAAACCCATTTTCAGCGTTGTAGCCAGGATGAAATCCGGGGATGGCGGACTCTGTCAGCCACACAGATAGGTACCGGTGCCAACCGCCACCAGCACGCCCTCGTCGTTATGCAGCTCCATGCGGATCACTGCCACCTTGTTGCCGGCGCGCAGTGGCATGGCCGTGGCAGTGAAACGCTGGCCGCGGCCTGGACGCAGGTAGTCGATGCGCAGGTCGATGGTGCCGAGCTTGGACAGCTTGCTCATGCGTTCGGCCGGCGGCAGGTGCTGGTGGTTGGCGAAGGCGCCGATCAGCGCCATGGCGCCGCCGCAGACGTCGAGCAGCGAGGAAATCACCCCACCATGCAGGATGCCGTGGACGAAGTTGCCGATCAGTTCGGGTTTCATCGGCAGGTGCATGGTCACCCGCTCGAGGCTCAGCTCATCGAGCTCGATGCCGAGCACCTGATTGAAGGGAATGCGCTGGAAGAAACTGGCCACCGCCTGTTGCAGGTCGGGGCTGAGGACGAAGGGCTGGGACATGGCAGGGGCTCCGGGAAATCCTGTCGCCACGCTGCAGTACCGCGCAAGACTTGGCCAGAGGCAATGCAGGAGTGCCCTGAGCATTGGCCGGATCGGCCTGACTCCTGTGGGAGGATTCGGGTGCGTTCCGCTTCAGCTTCAGTATCGATGAGCGTGGGCTGAAGCCCACCCTACAAAGTTCAAGACTCCAGCCCGTAGGGTGGGTCGGGCGGCGTTCCGTTTCAGCCCACCAATGGCAATCAAGGTGGGCTAAAACGGAACGCCGCCCAACCCACCCCACGGGACCCCAGCGTCAATTCAGGTGCAACGCCACATGCCGACGCCTGAAAATCAGTGGTGCGCCAGCTCCAGCACACGGTCGACCAGTTTGTTGATGCCCGACGCTGCCTCGGCGATGGATTGGGCGAGCATATAGGCCGGCGTGGTCACCAGCTTGCGCTGGCTGTCTTCGATGATGTCGCTGACCTCGCATTCATGGTGCTCGGCGCCCATCTGGGTCAGGGCGGCGGCGGTGTCGTGATCGGTGCCGATGGTGCAGACCACGCCGGCACCGAAGATCTTCGCCGCCAGTACCGGGGCGATGCACATCAGGCCGACCGGCTTGCCGGCATCGACGAACGCCTTGCAAGCCGCCAGCACGTCAGGCTGCACGGTGCAGCCGGCGCCGCTGGTGGCGAAGTCGGAGAGGTTCTTCGCTACGCCGAAGCCGCCGGGCAGGATCAGCGCGTCGAACTCTGCCATGTGCAGCAGCTTGACGTCCTTGATCTGGCCGCGGGCGATGCGCGCCGATTCCACCAGCACGTTGCGTGTTTCGTTCATCTCGTCGCCGCTGTAGTGATCGACCACGTGCAGCTGCGGCACGTTAGGGGCGAAACACTGGACTTCGGCACCACGCTGGTCGAGGCGCAGCAGGGTGATCACGCTTTCATGGATCTCGGCGCCATCGTAGACGCCACAGCCGGACAGAATCACTGCCACTTTCTTGCTCATGCTCGACTCCTGGTGAGGAAAGACGCGACCTTGAAACGGGCGCGGGTATTACCAATGCTGGGGTTGTCGCCAAATGCCACTCGGACTGTCATTTGCCGCCGCGAAGCCTGACGAAGCTGCGCATAGGATGAATAACAGCTCATTCCCGACACAAGTACAACGATATGGTGCAGTCATGAATTACGTTCTTTACGCAATGCCCTTCTTCTTCCTGCTGATCGGCCTGGAATTGCTCGCTGACCGCTGGCGCGGCATGCGCACCTATCGCCTGGCCGATGCCCTTAGCAGCATCAGTGCCGGCGTACTGTCCCAGGCCGCCGGGATTCTCACCAAGGTGGTCGTCCTGCTGACCTACGCCTTCGCCTGGGAGCAGCTGGCGCTGTTCGAGTTGTCCGAAAGCAGTCTCTGGGTATGGCTCTTCGCCTTCGTCTTCTACGATTTCTGCTACTACTGGAACCACCGCCTGGGCCATGAGCGCAATGTGCTCTGGGCCGCCCATGCGGTGCACCACCAGAGCGAGGACTACAACCTCTCCACCGCGTTACGGCAAACCAGCACCGGTTTCATCTTCGGCTGGATCTTCTATCTGCCGATGGCCGTGGTCGGTGTACCGCCGCTGGTCTTCCTCAGCGTTGCCGCCCTGAACCTGCTGTATCAGTTCTGGGTGCATACCCGGCATATCCCCAAACTGGGCTGGTTCGAGTGGCTGTTCATCACCCCGTCCAACCACCGCGTGCATCATGCACAGAATCCTATCTACATGGATCGCAATTACGGCGGTGTGTTCATTGTCTGGGATCGAATTTTTGGCACCTTCCAGGAGGAGCTCGACGAAGAACCGGTGGTCTTCGGCGTGACCGTGCCGCTGGCCAGCTGGAACCCGCTGTGGGCCAACCTGCAGGTCTACGCCGGGCTATGGAGTGATGCCAGGCGCGCCAGTTCCTGGTGGGACAAGCTGCGCATCTGGTTCATGCCTACCGGTTGGCGCCCGGCCGACGTCGCGGCGCGTTACCCGCAGGCCAAGGCGGACCTGAGCCATTTCCGCAAGTTCGAGGTACCGCTGGGGCGCGGCGCGCAGGTCTACGCGCTGCTGCAGTTCGTCTGCTACCTGCTGGCCGTCGTGTGGCTGCTGGCGCAGGGCGATGCGCTGGCCACCGGCGCCGTGCTGCTGGCCTGTCTGTGGATGGCCCTGGGCCTGTACAGCATCGGCATGTGGCTGGAGAACCGCAGCCATGCCTGGCGTCTGGAGTGCCTGCGTCTGGCGATCAACCTGCCGGCATTCTGGCTGGCCGGCGAACTCGGCATGCTGACGTTGGATGCCACCGCCTGGGCCTGGCTGATCGGCTACAGCCTAGTCAGCATGCTTGGATTGTGGCTGGTGCCGCGCGTAGGGCGGACCGGAACGCCGGCCGCTCGTAGCGAAGCGAACAGTCCGCACATTGGCGCATGACCTGATATCCACATGAGTCGTGAAGCTGCAGCGGCGTACTGCCTGCGGCGAGCGGATCGCCGCCCGGTACGCCCTACGCGCTGATGGGTATCTGGCTGGCGCGCGGCTCAGCCGCGCCGGCGCTGACGCCACCGGTATAGCCAGGCGAGGGAAAGCAGCAGCACCACGGCCGCGAGCAGGATGACCTGGTAGTTGCGCAGTTCTTCAAGCAGGCCGCCCATGGCATTGCCCAGGCTGTAGGCCAGCAGGCTGATGCCGCCGGCCCAGACACCGGCGCCGATGGCGTCGAGCAGCAGGTAGCGGCGCCAGGAATAGCCGGACAGGCCGATGGTGAGCGGCATCACCGTGCGCAGGCCGTAGAGAAAGCGAAAGCACAGCACCCACAGATCCGGGTAACGCTTGATAAGCGCGCTGGCACGTTCGCCCAGCGGTTGCCAGCGCGGTTTGCGTTCTAGCAGCGCGCGGCCGTGACGGCGGCCAAGGTAGTACCACAGCTGATCGCTGGCGAAGGTGCCGAGGAAGGCGCACAGCGCCACCCATTCGATCTCCAGTACGTTGCGCACGGCCATGTAGGCGGCCAGCAGCAGGGATACCTCACCTTCGAGGAAGGTGCCGAGTACCAGTGCCGGGTAGCCAAACTGGCGGATCAGGTCTTGGAGCATGCCGTGAGCTCATCGATGCAGGTGCTGAAGACTACTCTGACCACGAGGAGGCCGGAAGGTGGCGCGTCATGCCACAATGCGCGACTGGCTGTGCGACTCGCCGTCGCACGCGGTCATTTGATTGTCATCATTTGGTCATAATGCCCGCTTATAACCGTCACACTGGCCCGCCCGTGCGGGCTCTGGAGTCTGCCGTGAGCGTTACCCCCGCCAATCGTCTGTTCCCTGCCACCCGTCTGCGTCGCAATCGCCGCGATGATTTCTCTCGCCGCCTGGTGCGTGAGAATCGCCTGAGCGTCGATGATCTGATTCTGCCGGTGTTCGTCCTCGACGGCGAAAACCGTCGCGAAACCGTGCCGTCGATGCCGGGCGTCGAGCGCCTGTCCATCGACCTGCTACTCAAGGAAGCCGAGCACTGGGTCGAACTGGGCATTCCGGCGCTGGCGCTGTTTCCGGTGACGCCGCTGGAGAAGAAATCCCTCGACGGCGCCGAGGCCTGGAACCCGGACGGTATCGCCCAGCGCGCGATCCGCGCGCTACGTGCGAAATTCCCCGAGCTCGGGGTGATCAGTGACGTCGCCCTCGACCCGTTCACTACTCATGGTCAGGACGGCATCCTCGACGAGTCCGGCTACGTGCAGAACGACATCACCGTCGATGCGCTGGTCAAGCAGGCGCTGTCGCATGCCGAGGCCGGTGCCCAGGTGGTGGCGCCGTCGGACATGATGGATGGCCGCGTGCAGGCGATCCGCGAGGCGCTGGAGCTGGCCGAGCACGTCAACGTGCGCATCATGGCCTACTCGGCCAAGTACGCCAGCGCCTACTACGGCCCGTTCCGCGATGCGGTGGGCTCGGCGGCCAACCTCGGCAAGGGCAACAAGCTCGGCTACCAGATGGATCCGGCCAACGGCAACGAGGCGCTGCACGAAGTAGCAGCCGATCTGGCCGAAGGCGCCGACATGGTCATGGTCAAACCCGGCATGCCCTATCTGGACATCCTCTGGCGGGTGAAGGATGCCTACAAGGTGCCGACCTTCGTCTATCAGGTCAGTGGCGAGTACGCCATGCACATGGCCGCGATCCAGAACGGCTGGCTCAGCGAGGCGGTCATACTGGAGTCACTCACCGCCTTCAAACGTGCCGGTGCCGATGGCATCCTCACCTATTTCGCCGTACGGGCGGCAGAACTGCTAAAACAAGGGCGATGACGCTCTCAGGAACCCAGCGATGAACAGCGAAGGACTCAACAGCGAAGTGCTCGACAACAACCCGCCTCAGGCCGAGGTGGTCGCCGAGACGCCAGTGGTGGAAGCTCCGCCGCCGGCCCCGATTCCCAGCCTGGATGACAGCAGCCTGTACATCCACCGTGAACTGTCGCAGCTGCAGTTCAATATCCGGGTGCTGGAGCAGGCGCTGGACGAGTCCTATCCGCTGCTCGAACGCCTGAAGTTCCTGCTGATCTTCTCCAGCAACCTCGACGAGTTCTTCGAGATTCGCGTCGCCGGCCTGAAGAAACAGATCAACTTCGCCCGTGAACAGGCCGGCGCCGATGGCCTGCAGCCACATCAGGCGCTGGCGCGCATCAGCGAGCTGGTACACGAGCAGGTCGAGCGGCAGTACGCGATTCTCAACGACACCCTGTTCCCGGCGCTGGCCAAGCACAACATCACCTTCATTCGCCGGCGGTTCTGGACCACCAAGCTCAAGGCCTGGGTGCGCCGTTACTTCCGCGACGAGATCGCGCCGATCATCACCCCCATCGGCCTCGACCCGACGCACCCCTTCCCGCTGCTGGTGAACAAGAGCCTGAACTTCATCGTCGAGCTGGAAGGAGTCGATGCCTTCGGTCGCGATTCCGGTCTGGCCATCATCCCGGCGCCGCGCCTGCTGCCG
Source organism: Pseudomonas sp. GW6 (assembly GCA_048065775.1). Lineage (GTDB taxonomy): Bacteria > Pseudomonadota > Gammaproteobacteria > Pseudomonadales > Pseudomonadaceae > Aquipseudomonas. Next base: position 18,378 of record JBLUOL010000001.1, on the reverse strand, counting down.
CGCATCATCAAGGTGCCGGAGGACGTTGGGGGCCCTGGCGACAATTACGTGTTCCTGTCGTCGATGATCCACGCTCACGCCGATGATCTGTTCCAGGGCATGAAGGTCAAGGGCTGCTACCAGTTCCGCCTGACCCGCAACGCCGACCTGTCGGTGGACACCGAGGACGTCGAGGACCTGGCGCGTGCCCTGCGTGGCGAGCTGTTCAGCCGTCGTTATGGCGATGCGGTGCGCCTGGAAGTGGTCGACACCTGCCCGAAACACCTGCGCGATTATCTGCTCAAGCAATTCGGCCTGACCGAGGGCGAGCTGTACCAGGTCAACGGCCCGGTCAACCTGACCCGCCTGTTCAGCATCACTGGCCTGGATAACCACTCGGATCTGCAGTACGCGCCGTTCACCCCGGTGATCCCCAAGCTGCTGCAGAACGCCGAGAACATCTTCAGCGTGGTCAGCAAGCAGGACATCCTCCTGCTGCATCCCTTCGAGTCCTTCACCCCGGTAGTGGACCTGCTGCGCCAGGCGGCGAAAGACCCGCACGTGCTGGCGATCAAGCAGACCCTGTATCGTTCTGGCGCCAACTCGGAGATCGTCGACGCCCTGGTGGAGGCAGCGCGTAACGGCAAGGAAGTCACCGCGGTGATCGAGCTGCGTGCGCGCTTCGACGAAGAGTCCAACCTGGCCCTGGCCAGCCGTCTGCAGGCCGCTGGTGCAGTAGTGATCTACGGTGTGGTCGGCTTCAAGACCCACGCCAAGATGATGCTGATCCTGCGCCGCGAGAACGGCGAGATCGTCCGCTACGCTCACCTAGGCACCGGCAACTACCACGCTGGCAACGCCAAGCTGTATACCGACTACAGCCTGCTCACCGCCGATGTGGCCCTGGGCGAGGACGTGTCCAAGCTGTTCAGTCAGCTGATTGGCATGGGCAAGACCCTGCGCATGAAGAAGCTGCTGCATGCACCCTTCACCTTGAAGAAGACCCTGCTCGACCTGATCGCCAAGGAAACCACAGCGGCGGCCGAAGGCAAGCCGGCGCATATCATCGCCAAGTTCAACTCGCTGACCGACCCCAAGGTCATCCGCGCGCTATACAAGGCCAGCCAGACCGGGGTGAAGATCGACCTGGTGGTGCGTGGCATGTGCTGCCTGCGGCCGGGTATTGCCGGGGTCTCGCATAACATCCAGGTGCGTTCGATCATCGGCCGCTTCCTCGAGCACACGCGGGTGTTCTACTTCCTCAACGGCGGCGACGAGAAAATCTATCTGTCCAGCGCCGACTGGATGGAGCGCAACCTCGACAAGCGCGTGGAGACCTGCTTCCCGGTGGAGGGCAAGAAGCTCATCACGCGCGTCAAGAAGGAGCTGGAAAGCTACCTGACCGACAACACCCAGGCCTGGGTGCTGCAGTCCGATGGTCGTTACCTGCGCCAACAGCCCACCGGCAACCAGAACCCGCGCAGCGCACAGTCCGGCTTGCTGGAGAAACTCACCGCACCAGTGATCGTGACGCGTTAAAAAGGCCGCTTGCGGCCATCTGATGACCCTCTCCCACTTGTGGGGCGAAGAGGCGCGCTTTTGGAAGCACTGCTTCCTGCGCCGATGAGCGCCTGAGCGCCTGATCGCTGGCGATCAGGTCGGGGCGCGGAGCGGGGTGCCCGAAGTGCGGGAGAGGGGGCTTTGTGGTCCTGGCGGGTTTCACCCGCCCTACAGGCCGAGCCGCGCCCGCAGGGTGCGCCATGCGCACCGGGGTATCAGCGCACGCTCAACGTCAGATCAATACGCTTGAGCCATTCGGCTTCGGCTTCAAAGTCCGCCAGGGTCAGCGGGTTGGCGGCCAGCCAGCCTTCAGGGAAGACGATCTCCAGGCTGTTGTCGCCGGCCTTGAACTGCACCTGTGGCATGTCCTGCGTACCACGGATGTGGTGGAACAGAATGGCGAAGCGCAGCAGCACGCACAGGCGCATCAGCTTCACGCCTTCCTCGCCGAAGTCGGCGAACTTGTCCTTGGGAATGTTGCGGCGGTGGCCGCGCACCAGCAGCGCGAGCATCTGCTGGTCCTGGCGCGAGAAGCCGGCCAGGTCGGAGTGCTCGATCAGATAGGCGCCGTGCTTGTGGTACTGGTAGTGGGCGATATCCAGACCCACCTCGTGCACCTTGGCGCCCCAGCTCAGCAGTTCGCGATGCCAGTCATCGGTCAGGCCCCAATCGGCGGACACCTTGTCCAGCGCCGACAGTGCCTTGGCCTCGACCCGTGCGGCCTGGTCGACATCGACGTGGTAGCGCTCCATGAACGCCGCCAGGGTGCGTTCGCGTACGTCTTCATGCTGATGGCGGCCGAGCAGGTCGTACAGCACGCCCTCACGCAATGCGCCCTCGGAATGGCTCATGCGCTGGATGTCGCAGGCATCGAAGATCGCTTCGAGAATCGCCAGGCCGGCGGGGAAGATGCCGCGACGGTCCGGCTTGATGCCGTCGAGGTCGAGCTTCTCCACCTCGCCGAGCTTGAACAGCTTGCGCTTGAGCCAGGCCAGGCCTTCGGCCGTCACCTCGCCGCTGCCCAAACCCGCTGCCTTGATGGTCAGACCGACCGCCTTGATGGTACCGGAAGCGCCAACGGCGTCTTCCCAGCCGAGGCGGCGCAGGCCCTGTTCGATGCTCATGAGTTCCAGACGGGCCGCGGTGTAGGCCTGGGCATAACGCGCCGGGGTGATCTTGCCGTCGCGAAAGTAGCGCTGGGTGAAGCTTACGCAGCCCATCTGCAGGCTTTCGCGCAGCAGCGGCTCGAAGCGCTGGCCGATGATGAACTCGGTGCTGCCGCCGCCGATGTCGGCGACCAGGCGCTTGCCGGGCGTGTCGGCAATGCTGTGGGACACACCCAGATAGATCAGGCGGGCTTCCTCACGGCCGGAAATTACCTCGACCTGATGACCGAGGATCTCCTCGGCGCGGCGGATGAACACCGCGCGGTTGCGCGCCTCACGCAGGGCGTTGGTGCCGACGATGCGTACGGCGCCTTCCGGCAGCGTGTTGGTGAACTGGGCGAAGCGGCGCAGGCAGTCGAGCCCGCGCTGCATTGCTTCTTCGCTGAGCTGACGCTCGTCGTCCAGGCCTGCGGCCAGTTGCACTTTGTCGCCGAGGCGCTCGAGGATGCGAATTTCGTGACTGTCGGCCTTGGCCAGCACCATGTGAAAGCTGTTCGAACCCAGGTCGATGGCAGCGATCAGGGGAAAACTCTCGGCAGGGGCTTTGGGCATGATTACGGCATCTCGTTCGATTTCCGCGCATCCTGCCACGACTGAGCGCATGAGCCAACGCATACGGATGTCGCATGAAACTGGTCTAGACCTGTGATTACTGCAGGTTCAGCACACTCAGTGGTTGTTTCAACACCTGCTCGTCGCAGTTGTGACCCTCGCCGCCACGGTCCACCACGATGAAGCGGCCGGGGTGCTGCAGGCACAGCAGTGGGTGATGCCAGGTGCCGCGGGCGTAGTTCACGCCCTGGTCTGGCGCGCTGATGAAGGCGCGAATCTGCGACTCGTCCAGCTCGCCGGGTGGGGCGACGACGATCAGCATGCGCCCGCCGTCCACCGGATAAAAGGCCTGGCTGCCCAGCGGGTGGCGTTCGAGCATGCGGATGGCGATGGGCGCGTGCCAAGCCTTGCCCTCGAAGATATTCACCAGGGTTCTTGGTGATTCGCCGGCCAGCTCCACCTGCGCCAGGTCGTGGTAGCGCGTGGTGGTGCCGACGTTGATCGGGAAGGCCGTGGCACCAGCCGTCTCGATCACCTCGCCGAAGGGGGCGAAGGCTGCGCGGGTCAGTGGCTCGATGCGCAGCGGCAGGGGCGCCGGCGCGTTCACAGGTTCACCGAACCGATGAAATTACGCAGCTCTTCGGTCTGCGGGGCGGCGAACAGCGCTCTCGGATCGCCGATCTCATGCACCTTGCCATGGTGCATGAACACCAGCTTGTTACCCACCTCGCGGGCGAAGCGCATCTCGTGGGTGACCATGATCAGGGTCATGCCCTCGCTGGCCAGTTGCTTGACCACTGCCAGTACCTCGTTGACCAACTCCGGATCGAGCGCCGAGGTGATTTCGTCGCACAGCAGCACCTTGGGCGACATGGCCAGGGCGCGGGCGATGGCCACGCGCTGCTGCTGGCCGCCGGACAGGCGCTCGGGATAGGCGTCGAACTTCTCCGCCAGGCCGACGCGTTCAAGCATCTGCCGGGCGATCTTCTCGGCTTCGGCGCGCGGGGTCTTCTTCACCACTTGCGGAGCGAGCATGACGTTCTCGCCGACGGTCAGGTGCGGGAACAGGTTGAACTGCTGGAACACCATGCCGACCTTTTGCCGCAGGCTGCGCAGGTCGGCGCGGGCGGCGTCGATGTACTCGCCGTCGACTTCGATCACGCCGTCGTTGATCGACTCCAGACCGTTCAGCGTGCGCAGGAAAGTGCTCTTGCCCGAGCCGCTGCGGCCGATGATGGCGACCACTTCGCCTTCCTCGACCTTGAGGTCGATGCCCTTGAGCACGTGGTTGTCGCCGTAATACTTGTGCAGGGCGGTGACGTTAAGCAGTGACATTCAGCCTCCTTTCCAGGCGGTATGCAGCGAGCGAGAGCGGGTAGCAAAGCAGGAAGTAACCGAGGGCGACGAAGCCGTAGACCATGAAGGGCTCGAAGGTGGCGTTGGCCAGCATGCTGCCGGTCTTGGTCAGTTCGGTGAAACCGATGATCGAGGTCACCGCGGTGCCCTTGACCACCTGTACCGAGAAACCGACGGTAGGCGCCACGGCGATGCGCAGGGCCTGCGGCAGGACAACATGGCGCAGGGTTTCCAGGCGGCTCATGGCCAGGCTTTCAGCGGCCTCCCACTGGCCGCGGGTGATGGCCTCGACGCAGCCGCGCCAGATCTCGGCGAGAAAGGCGCTGGTGAACAGCGTCAGTGCAGTGGCCGCAGCCAGCCAGGGCGACACGTCGATGCCGAGCAGGGCGATACCGAAGAACACCAGAAACAGCTGCATCAACAGCGGCGTGCCCTGGAACAGTTCGATATAGCCACGGGCCAGGATGCGCGGCGCCGACAGTGGCGACAGCCGCGCCAGCAACACCAGCAGGCCGGCGATACCGCCGCAGACGAAGGCCACCAGTGACAGCAGCAGCGTCCACTGCAAGCCGGTGAGCAGGTTGCGCAGGATGTCCCAGAGGGTGAAGTCCATCAGCGGGCTCCCATGATGAAACGGCGGCCGAACCAGGCCAGCAGTTGGCGAATTCCGATGGCCATGACCAGGTACAGCGCAGTGGTCAGCAGGTAGGTCTCGAAGGCACGGAAGTTACGCGACTGGATGAAGTTGGCGGCGAATGACAACTCCTCGGTGGAAATCTGCGAGCACACCGCTGAACCGAGCATGACGATGATTATCTGGCTCGACAGCGCCGGCCACACCTTGCCCAGTGCCGGGCGCAGCACCACATGGCGGAAGGTTTCGAAGCGGCTCATGGCCAGTGCGCTGGCGGCCTCGAGCTGGCCATGTGGGATGGCCTGGATGCCGGCACGGATGATTTCCGTGGAGTAGGCGCCGAGGTTGATCACCATGGCCAGCACCGCGGCTTCCCACTCGCTCAGGCGCACGCCGAGCGAGGGCAGGCCGAAGAAGATGAAGAACAGCTGAACGATGAAAGGCGTATTGCGGATCAGCTCCACGTAGATGCCGAATATCCGGTCGAACGGGCGGATGCGCCAGGCGCGCAGTATCGCCCCGACGATGCCGAGACCGACGCCCAGCAGGGTGCCGATCGCCGTCAGGCCGAGGGTGAAGGCCGCGCCCTGCAGCAGCAGATCGCTGTGCTGCAGGACGGCGGCGAAGTCGAACTGGTACGCCATGGTTCAGCTCTCCGCGTGGCTCAGAGGCCGGCCGGCAGCGGCTGCTTCAGCCACTTCTGGCTGAGCGACTCGAGGCTGCCGTCGGCCTTGGCGTCGGCGATGATGGTGTTGACCTTGTCCAGCAGCGCGCTCTGGTTCTTGTTCACGCCGACGTACACCGGCGAATCCTTGAGCTTGAGCTTCATGCTCGGTACGCGCTTGGGGTTGCGCTCGGAGATGGCCACCATCACCACGTTGCCGCTGGCGATCAGCTCGACCTGGCCGGAGAGGTAGGCGGCGATGGTCGAGTTGTTGTCCTCGAAGCGCTTGATGGTGGCGCCTTTCGGAGCGACGTTGCTCAGCTCGATGTCCTCGATGGAGCCACGGGTGACGCTGATGGTCTTGCCGCTCAGGTCGTCGAGGCTGGCGATGGCGGCGTCCTCCGGGCCGAACACGCCGAGGTAGAAGGGCGCGTAGGCGGCGGAGAAGTCGATCACCGCTTCACGCTCGGGGTTCTTGCCGAGGCTGGAGATCACCAGATCGACCTTGCCGGTGGTGAGGAAGGGAATGCGGTTGGTGCTGTTGACCGGGGTCAGCTCCAGCTTTACCGCCAGCTTGTCGGCCAGCAGTTGCGCGGTGTCGATATCCAGGCCGCGCGGTTTCATGTCCGGGCCGACCGAGCCGAACGGCGGGAAATCCTGCGGCACGGCGACCTTCAGCACACCGGCCTTGCTGATGTCTTCAAGGGCATCGGCATGCGCGGTGGCAGCGCCAAAGGCCAGTGCAGCGAACAGGGTACCCAGCAGGGTGCGGTGAAGTTTACGCATGTCGAACTCCCGATGAATGAACGAAAACTGAAGCGTTTTGCCTGGCTCATGCAGTGCATCGCCTGTGCCAAGTTCAATGAAATAAGGGCTTTCATCGTTTCGGGTGAGTGGAAACAAGGTCTTACTGGTCTGAACAGTTGGCGTAGCTGACCAGTTGGTCAGAAGCGTTTCTGAGCTATCTCGGTGCATCCGCGTGACAGGCTGTTCCACAAGAGGGCGTCGCTTGCCTGGGGCGGCCTTATGGCCGTACAAAGGCGACTTCACTGGACTGACCGGCCCGAACAGTCATGAATGCTTCTGCTCCCCGCGCGGTACCCGAATACGCCTTGCAGGCGATCCGCCGCCTGATCGAGGACGAGGGCTATCGCCCCGGCGACGCGCTGCCGTCGCAGCGCGATCTGGCCGAGCGCCTTGGTGTCAGCCGTGCGTCACTGCGTGAGGCGCTGTCGTCGCTCAGCGCGTTGGGCCTGGTCAGCGTACAGGCCGGCAAGGGTGTGTTCGTGCAGGAGGCGAGTAAGGCCGAGGCGGCCGGCGCTTTCGCCTGGCCCTTCGCCGCACAGGTGTCGGCGGCCGATACCTTCCAGTTGCGCTTTGCTCTGGAGGGCTTCGCCTGTGGTTTGGCGGCCGGGGTGATGACCGCCGAGGTGCTGGACATTCTCGAAGACAACGTCGAGCAGATGCGCCGCGAGCTGCGTGCAGGTGATTTCGAGCAGGCCAACCGGCTGGATTTCGAGTTTCACCAGCGTATTCTCGCCGCCAGCGGCAACCAGGCGATGTTCGCCCTGGTTACCTCCAGCGCCGAGATCTTCCTGGAAAGTCAGAAGCTGCCGTTCATCCGCCCGGAGCGTGCGCAGGAAACCTGGCAGGAGCATCGCAAGATCCTCAAGGCCCTGGCCCGGCATGCCGCCGGCCCGGCACAGAAAGCCATGCAGCAGCACATCCGCGCGGCGGCGCTGCGCACTGGAATAGCCTTCATCACGCTTGGTGATTGAAACTATTGAGTGGCTCAATCGCCAGTGCCTTTCGGTGTCAGGCAAGCCGGGCTATGATGTCGCCACTTTTTGGTTGCCAGTCATCCTTGGCAGCAGCCCATCGGGCCGTCGCAAGCGACGTCAAAAATTCCTCCCGGCAATTTTTTGCTTCCGAATATACGGAGACTCCTCATGAGCGAATTCATCACCAACGTCAGCGACGCCAGCTTCGACCAGGACGTCATCCAGGCTGAAGGTCCGGTTCTGGTCGACTATTGGGCTGAGTGGTGCGGCCCGTGCAAGATGATTGCGCCGGTGCTCGACGAGATCGCCAAGGAATACCAAGGCAAGCTGAAGATCTGCAAACTGAACATCGACGAGAACCAGGAAACCCCGCCGAAGTACGGCGTGCGTGGTATCCCGACCCTGATGCTGTTCAAGAACGGCAACGTCGAAGCGACCAAGGTTGGCGCGCTGTCCAAGTCGCAGCTGGCTGCTTTCCTCGACAGCAACATCTGAGGGGGCTGAAGAAGTAGGGTGGGCTTTAGCCCACCGAGCTGGTTGCAGTTGGCGTGCTGGTGGGCTGAAGCCCACCCTACCGCTCTGAGGCAAGTCGCTCTGGAAGAGGCCCCGTAATTCGCGGGGTTTTTTCGTTTTCGGGGCTAGACGCTGTTTTTTCACGGTGTTAAATTCGACCCCGCTGCATCCTCCATGCAGCTCTCTGCACGCCGTCGCCGATTCATTCCTATACGAACTCGTTCGCGATCCTGTCGCCTTCTCTGCGGCGCGGCCTCTCAAGCTAACAGCTTTCTTCTCCTCTCGATGATCACGTCATTCCTATGAATCTGACCGAACTCAAGCAAAAGCCGATTGCCGAACTGCTGGACATGGCCGAACAAATGGGCCTGGAAAACATGGCTCGTTCGCGCAAGCAGGACATCATTTTCGCCCTGCTGAAAAAGCATGCCAAAAGCGGCGAGGAAATTTCCGGTGACGGCGTGCTGGAGATCCTCCAGGACGGTTTCGGCTTCCTGCGTAGCGCCGACTCCTCCTACCTGGCCGGCCCTGACGACATCTACGTCTCGCCCAGCCAGATCCGCCGTTTCAACCTGCGTACCGGTGACACCATCGTCGGCAAGATCCGCCCGCCGAAGGAAGGCGAGCGTTACTTCGCCCTGCTCAAGGTCGACAGCATCAACTTCGACCGTCCGGAAAACGCCAAGAACAAGATCCTGTTCGAAAACCTGACGCCGCTGTTCCCCAACAAGCGCCTGACCATGGAAGCCGGTAACGGCTCCACCGAGGACATCACCGGCCGCGTGATCGACCTCTGCGCACCGATCGGCAAGGGCCAGCGCGGCCTGATCGTTGCTCCGCCGAAAGCGGGCAAGACGATCATGCTGCAGAACATCGCCTCGAACATCACCCGTAACAACCCGGAAGTGCACCTGATCGTTCTGTTGATCGACGAGCGCCCGGAAGAAGTGACCGAGATGCAGCGCACCGTGCGCGGCGAAGTGGTCGCCTCCACCTTCGACGAGCCGCCGACCCGCCACGTGCAGGTCGCCGAAATGGTGATCGAGAAGGCCAAGCGCCTGGTCGAGCACAAGAAGGACGTGGTCATCCTGCTCGACTCCATCACCCGTCTGGCGCGCGCCTACAACACCGTAATCCCGAGCTCCGGCAAGGTCCTGACCGGTGGTGTCGACGCCCACGCCCTGGAGAAGCCCAAGCGCTTCTTCGGCGCCGCGCGTAACATCGAGGAAGGCGGCAGCCTGACCATCCTTGCGACCGCGCTGATCGAAACCGGCTCGAAGATGGACGAGGTGATCTACGAGGAATTCAAGGGCACCGGCAATATGGAGCTGATCCTGGATCGCCGCGTGGCCGAGAAGCGCACCTTCCCGGCGATCAATATCAACAAGTCCGGCACCCGCCGCGAAGAGTTGCTGACCGGCGAGGAAGAGCTGTCGCGCATGTGGATTCTGCGCAAGCTGCTGCACCCGATGGATGAGATTGCAGCGATCGAGTTCCTCATCGACAAGCTGAAAGCGACCAAGACGAACGATGAGTTCTTCCTGTCGATGAAGCGCAAGTAAGACATCACGTCTTGCCAAAAGGCCGGGGAAACCCGGCCTTGTCGTATCTGGAAGCTTTCAAGCCTTCTGAAAGCCCGACTTCGGCGCTAAACTTTGCGGCCGACTCTTGCCTGTCCGACACGAGGCTCCTGCATGCAGTATCGCGACCTGCGCGACTTCATCCGTGAACTGGAAAAGCGCGGCGAACTCAAGCGCATCCAGACCCCGGTATCGCCCGTTCTGGAAATGACTGAAATCTGCGACCGCACCCTGCGCAAGGGCGGCCCGGCGCTGCTGTTCGAAAAGCCCACAGGCTTCGATGTGCCAGTGCTCGGCAACCTGTTCGGCACGCCCAAACGAGTGGCCTTGGGCATGGGCGCCGAAGAGGTGTCCGAGTTGCGCGAGATCGGCAAGCTGCTGGCCTTTCTCAAGGAGCCTGAGCCGCCCAAGGGGCTCAAGGATGCCTGGAGCAAGCTGCCGATCTTCAAGAAGGTCATTTCCATGGCGCCCAAGGAGGTCAAGGATGCGCCCTGCCATGAAGTGATCGAGGAGGGCGACGACGTCGACCTCGGCAAGCTGCCGATCCAGCACTGCTGGCCGGGCGATGTGGCGCCGCTGATCACCTGGGGCCTGACCATCACCAAAGGCCCGAACAAGGAGCGGCAGAACCTCGGCATCTACCGCCAACAGGTGATCGGCCGCAACAAGGTGATCATGCGCTGGCTCAGCCACCGTGGCGGCGCGCTGGATTACCGCGAGTGGTGCCAGAAGTATCCGGACAAGCCTTATCCAGTGTGCGTCGCTCTGGGCGCCGACCCGGCGACCATTCTCGGCGCCGTGACGCCGGTGCCCGATACCCTCTCCGAGTACGCTTTCGCCGGCCTCTTGCGCGGTCATCGCACCGAGCTGATCAAGGCGCGTGGTAGCGATCTGCAGGTGCCGGCCAGTGCCGAGATCGTCCTCGAAGGCGTGATCCATCCGGGCGAGACCGCGCCGGAAGGCCCCTACGGCGACCACACCGGCTACTACAACGAGGTCGATACCTTCCCGGTGTTCACCGTCGAGCGCATCACCCGTCGCCGCGATCCGATCTACCACAGCACCTACACCGGCCGGCCGCCAGATGAGCCGGCGATCCTCGGCGTAGCGCTGAACGAAGTGTTCGTGCCGATCCTGCAGAAGCAGTTCCCCGAGATCACCGATTTCTATCTGCCGCCGGAAGGCTGTTCCTACCGCATGGCGGTGGTGACCATGAAGAAGCAGTACCCGGGCCACGCCAAGCGCGTAATGCTAGGTGTCTGGTCGTTCCTGCGACAGTTCATGTACACCAAGTTCGTTATCGTCACCGACGACGATATCAACGCACGGGACTGGAATGACGTGATCTGGGCGATTACCACGCGCATGGACCCCAAGCGCGACACGGTGATGATCGACAACACACCGATCGACTACCTCGACTTCGCCTCGCCGATCTCCGGCCTGGGTTCGAAGATGGGCCTGGACGCCACCCACAAGTGGCCGGGCGAGACCACCCGCGAATGGGGCCGCGCCATCGAGAAGGATCCAGCCGTGGTGGCACGTATCGACGCGCTGTGGAGCGAGCTGGGAATCGATTGATGAACGTCACCCTGCAACCTTCCGGCGTCACCCTCGCGCTGCATCCGGGCGAACGCATTCTCGATGGCGCCCGGCGCCTGGGCTACGACTGTCCGCAGAGCTGCCGCAACGGCAACTGCCATATCTGCGCCGCCTTGCTGGTGGAAGGGCGCGTGCGGCAGAACGGCGCCGAGCTGGATCACGGCGAGCTGTTCACCTGCCTGGCCGAGCCGCTGGAAGACTGCGTGCTGCATTGGGATGGCGTGCTGGCGCCGGGTGAGTTGCCGGTGCGCGAGCTGAACTGCCAGGTAACCGAATGCCAGGCCGTGGGTGGCGATGTGTTCCGCGTGTGTCTGCGCACCCCGGCCGGCAAGGCGCCGCGCTATCACGCCGGGCAGTACCTGCTGCTGCAGCGCCCGGATGACGAGATGGCGGCCTTCTCCCTGGCTTCGGCGCCGCACGCCGGGCGTGAGTTGGAGCTGCACATCCTCGCCCGCGAGGACAGCAGCATTGCCCTGCTGGAGCATCTGCGCAGCAACGGCATGGCTCGCGTGCAGATGCCCTACGGTGACACCCACCTCGCCGACCTGCCCGATGGGCCGCTGGTGCTGATCGCTGCCGGCACTGGCATGGGCCAGATGCACAGCCTGATCGAGCACTGCCGCGCGGCGGGTTTCGCTCACCCAGTGCATCTGTACTGGGGCGCGCGTCGGCCCGAGGATTTCTACGAGCTGCCACATTGGGCCGAGTGGCAACAGCTGGATAATCTGCACCTGCATCAGGTAGTCAGCGACCAGTGTGGCTGGCAGGGTCGTTGCGGCCTGTTGCACGAAGCAGTGCGCGAGGATTTCCCGGATCTCAAGGCATTGCACGTCTATGCCAGCGGCTCGCCAGCGATGGTCTACGCCACGCTCGATGCACTGGTCGAAGCGGGGATGGACGCGCACCAGATGCGCGCCGACGTGTTCGCCTACGCGCCGCGAGGTTGAACGAAAAAGTGGTAGGGCGGGTGCGACCCGCCACTGATTGATTCGGCGGGTTGCACCCGCCCTACGCACTGCTAACGCACAGTCACCACCACCTTGCCCACCGCCTTGCGCTGGCCGAGGGCATCGATGGCCTCGCCACCACGCTCCAGCGGGAAGGTTTGCGACACCAGCGGCTTGAGCTTGCCTTCGGCATGCCAGGCGAACAGTTGCTGGAAATTCGCGGCGTTGTCCTGCGGCTGGCGCTGGGCGAATGAGCCCCAGAATACGCCGACCAGGGATGCGCCCTTGAGCAGCGGCAGGTTGGCCGGCAGTGCCGGGATGCCACCGCCGGCGGCGAAGCCCACCACCAGGAAGCGGCCGTTCCAGCCGATGCTGCGGAAGGCTTCTTCGAACAGCGTGCCGCCCACCGGGTCGTATATCACGTCCACGCCCTGGCCGCCGGTGAGCTTCTTCACCTCGTCCTTCAGGCTCTGCTCGCTGTAGTTGATCAGCTCATCGGCGCCGGCTTTGCGCGCCACTTCCAGTTTCTCGGCGCTGCTCGCCGCGGCGATGACCTTGGCGCCCATGGCCTTGCCGATTTCCACCGCCGCCAGGCCGACGCCGCCGGAGGCGCCGAGGACCAGCAGGGTTTCACCCGGTTGCAGGTTGGCGCGCTGCTTGAGGGCGTGCATCGAGGTGCCGTAGGTCATGCCGAAGGCCGCCGCGGTGGTCAGGTCCATGCTCTTTGGCACCGGTAGCACGTTGTAGGCCGGCACGGCGACCTCTTCGGCGAAGCCTCCCCAACCGGTCAACGCCATGACCCGATCACCCGCGCGCAGATGGCTGACTTTCTCGCCGACGGCCTTGACCACACCGGCTACCTCGCCACCCGGGGCGAAGGGGAAGGGCGGCTTGAACTGGTATTTGCCTTCGATGATCAGCGTGTCGGGGAAGTTGACCCCGGCGGCCTGCACCTCGATCAGCACCTCGTTTTTTTTCGGTTCGGGGCTTGGCAGGTCTTCCAGTACCAGGGTGTCGGCGGGGCCGAAGGCTTTGCACAGCAGGGCTTTCATCAAGGTCATTCCTCTTGCAGGGTGCCATGCAGTGTAGAAAGCGCCCGCCGGGGGTCAACGAGCATGCCGATGCCTGATAGGTCGGCATAAGCGCCGGACTTGGGTGCAGGCCTGTGGATGGCTATGCTAGGCACATCCCCGATGGAGTGCCGAACGTGAAACTGTTGACCGCCCTGCTACTGAGCCTGTCGATCTGCCTGCCTGCCCTGGCCTCTTCGGAAAAGAAGGAGGAGGCTCCTGCGACGATTTATCACAACCTGACGCCAGCCTTGATCGGCAACCTGGCGGATCAAGGCAATCGTCTGAAGTTCTTCAAGGCCGATGTGTCCCTGCGGGTGACCGGCACCGAGGCCGAGGAGAAGCTCAAGCAGCATGAACCGCTGATCCGCCATCAGATGGTGATGCTGTTCTCGGCGCAGACCAGCGAGATCATCAACGCGCCCGATGGCCGTGAGAACCTGCGCCTGGAGGCCTTGAAGCAGGTGCAGGACGCGATCAATGGCGAAGAGGGCAAGCCCATCGTCGAAGACCTGCTGTTCAACAATCTGATTATTCAGTGAAAGGGTGCGGCTTCAGCAGCGTGATTTTCGCGGCTGAAGCCGCTCCTACATGTTGTTCAGGCCATCTGCGCCAGGGTCTTGCGAAAGCGGCTCAGCGCCGCGACGAAGAACAGAGCGCCGATGCCGGCGATGGCCAGCATATAGGGCCAGACGATGGGCAGCCCCGCACCGCGATAGAGAATGGCCTGGGCTAGCGCGACGAAGTGAGTGGTCGGCGCCGCCAGCATGATCTGCTGCACCAGCTCGGGCATGCTCTCGCGTGGCGTGGTGCCGCCGGAGAGGATCTGCAGCGGCAGCAGCACCAGGATGATCAGCAGGCCCAGTTGCGGCATCGAGCGCGCTAGCGTGCCGAAGAAGATGCCCATCGAGGTGGTGGCGAAAAGGTGCAGCGCCGCCCCGGCCAGGAACAGAGCAATGGAGCCTTCGATCGGCACCTGCAGCCATCCCTGCACCACCAGCAGCAGTGACAGGGCTGCAGCCGCCAGCACCACCAACCCCATCGACCAGACCTTGGCCAGCATGATTTCCAGTGGCGTCACCGGCATCACCAGCAGGTGTTCCACGGTGCCATGCTCGCGTTCGCGGATCAGCGCCGCACCAGTGAGGATGATCGACAGCATGGTGATCTGGTTGATCACCTCCATCACCGAGCCGAACCAGGCGCGCGTCAGGTTGGGGTTGAACTGTATGCGCAGCGCCAGTTCGGCCGGCTGCTGCAGCTCGCCACGGTAGCGGCGGACGAACTCGGCCACTTCGCTGGCGCCGATGTTCTGGATGTAGCCGGCACCGGTGAAGGCCATGCTTACCTGCGTCGCATCGACATTGAGCTGGATTGCCGGGCTGCGACCGGCGAGCACGTCGCGCTGAAAGTTCGGCGGAATGTTCAGGGTAAAGGTGTAGCGCCCGGCATCCATGCCGCGATCCATCTCGCTCAGGTCGATGCGTTCCGGGGTACGGAAATAGGGCTCCTGAAAGGCCTGGATCAGGCGCTCTGAGAGTTGCGACTGGTCTTCGTCGACCACGGCGATGGCGGCGTTGTGCAGGCTCTCCGGCATGCTGGTGGCGGCCGAGTAAACGCCCATGCTGAAGGCCCAGAGGATCAGCAGTACCAGCGCCAGGTCATGCTGCAGGCTGCGCAACTCCTTGATGCCGAGGTGCAGGATATTGGCCAGGCGTTCCATCAGACCTCCTGTTTGCGCAGCAGGCTGGCGCTGAGCAGCGTCAGCAGCGGGATGGTCAGTGCCAGGGCGGCGAAGTAGCCGGCCAGGTCCTGCAGCTCCAGTGCCTTGGAGAAGATGCCGCGGCTGATCACCAGAAATTGCGAGGTCGGGTAGAGCTGGCCGATCACCGCGCCTGCGCCTTCCAGCGAGGCGACCGGGTAGATCAGTCCGGAGAACTGGATGGCCGGCAGCAGGGTGACGATGGCGGTGCCGAAGACCGCGGCGATCTGGCTCTTGGTGAAGGTCGACATCAGCAGGCCGAGGCCTGTGGCGCACGCCAGGTAGAGCAGGGCGCCGGCCAGCAGGGTCAGCGGGTTGCCCTTGAGCGGCACGTCGAACACGGTGACTGCCAGCAGCGCCAGGAGGATGAAGTTGAACAGGCCCAGGGCGATGTAGGGCAGTTGCTTGCCGAGCAGGAATTCCAGGCGGGTGACCGGGGTGACGTAGAGGTTGATGATCGAGCCCAGTTCCTTCTCGCGCACCACGCCGAGGGCCGTGAGCATCGCCGGAATCAGCATCAGCAGCAGCGGAATTACTGCCGGCACCATGGCCTTGAGGCTCTCCACGTCCGGGTTGTAGCGATAGCGCACTTCCAACTCGGCGGCGTTGGCTGCTTGCGGCTGCGGCGAACGCCGCGCCAGCTCGCTAAGGTAGTGCTGGTGCAGGCCGTTCACGTAGCCCTTGATGGTTTCTGCGCGGGTCGGCATGGCGCCGTCGATCCACATGCCGATCTGCGGGCTGGCGCCGCGCTTGAGGTCGCGGCCGAAGTTCGGCGGAATCTCCACCGCCAGGCTGATGTCTCCGTTGCGCAGGCGTCGTTCCAGCTCGTCGTAATCGGAGAGCGGCGTTTTCTCCAGGAAGTAGCGCGATCCGGACAGGTTCAGGTGGTATTCCTGGCTGGTGGTGGTCTGGTCGCGATCCAGCACGGCGAAGGTCAGGTCTTCCACATCGAGGCTGATGCCGTAGCCGATGATGAACAGCAGCAATACCGTGCCGAGCAGCGCCATGCCACCGCGAATCGGGTCGCGGCGTAGCTCCAGCGCCTCGCGGCGGGCGTAGCTGAGCAGGCGGCGCAGGCTGAAGCGCTGACGCTGCGCGGGTGGCGCCTGTTCCAGTGGCGGCACCTCGCTGACCGGTTGCACGCCGACGGCCTCCTGCAGGTAGGCGATGAAGGTGGCTTCCAGGCTGTCCAGCCCGCGTTTTTCCATCAGGCCTTGCGGCGTGTCGCTGTCGAGTACCTTGCCGGCGTGCATCAGCGAGATGCGATCGCAGCGCAGCGCCTCGTTCATGAAGTGGGTAGAGATGAAGATGGTCACGCCGTCCTGGCGCGACAGGTCGAGCATCAGTTGCCAGAAGCCGTCACGGGCGACCGGGTCGACCCCCGAGGTGGGTTCGTCGAGGATCAGGATCTCCGGCTTGTGGATCACCGCCACGGCCAGCGACAGGCGCTGGCGGATGCCCAGGGGCAGGCGTTCGGGGAGCATGTCCATGACCTCGCCGAGGTCGAAGCGTGCGGCCATCTGCGTCACACGCGGCTCGATCTCCTCGGCCGGGACATGGAACAGCTGGGCATGCAGTACCAGGTTCTGCCGAACCGTCAGCTCGCCATACAGGGAGAACGCCTGGGACATGTAGCCGACGCGCTTGCGCGTGGCCATGTCGCGCGGGTCGACTGCCTGGCCGAACAGCAGCGCCTCGCCCTCGCTGGCCGGTAGCAGGCCGGTGAGCATCTTCATGGTGGTGCTCTTGCCGCAGCCGTTGGAGCCGAGAAAACCGAAGATCTCGCCACGGCGGATGCGGAACGATACCGAGTCCACCGCGATGAAATCGCCGAAGCGCATGGTCAGGCCCTTGGCTTCGATGGCGATCTCGTTGCTGTCTTGCAGGGGTGGAATGACCACCTGCTGATGGCCGCGGCGGCGTTCCTCGGGCAGCAGGGCGATAAAGGCCTGCTCCAGGCTGACGCTGTTGGTGCGTGCGCGCAGTTCCGCCGGGCTGCCTTCGGCCAGCACGCGGCCGGCATCCATCGCCACCAGATGGTCGAAGCGCTCGGCCTCCTCCATGTAGGCGGTGGCCACCAGCACGCTCATCTGCGGGCGCTGCGTGCGGATGCGCGCGATCAGCTCCCAGAACTGGTTGCGCGACAGCGGGTCGACGCCAGTGGTCGGCTCGTCGAGGATCAGTAGATCCGGGTCATGAATCAGCGCGCAGCACAGCCCGAGCTTCTGCTTCATGCCGCCGGACAACTTGCCCGCTGGGCGCTCGCGGAAGGCCGCCATGCCGGTGCTGCGCAGCAGGTCGTCGATGCACCGTTCGCGTTCGGCGGCGTCCTGGCCGAACAGGCGACCGAAGAAATCCAGGTTCTCGAACACCGACAACGTCGGATACAGGTTCTTGCCCAGGCCCTGCGGCATATAGGCGATATGCGGGCAGACGCGGCGACGATGGCGGGCATCGGCCATATCGCCGCCAAGCACTTCGATGTTGCCTTCCTGAAGCTTGCGCGCCCCGGCGATCAGCGCCAGCAGGCTGGACTTGCCGACGCCGTCCGGGCCGATCAGGCCGACCATGCAGCGGGCTGGCAGGGCCAGGTCGACCTGTTGCAGGGCGTGGGTCTGGCCATAGCGCAGGCCGACGCCAGCCAGGCGTGCGACCGGCGCGTTCATTGCGGAACCTTGATCGCCAGATGTGCAGGCCATTCAGCCTCAGGGTCGAGGCGCAGGTAGGCCATGCCGGGCACACCGGTCTTCACCTGCTGCAGGTGCTTGCTCAGCAGCTCGGGGTCGATGCGCGCCTTGACCCGGAACATCAGTTTCTCGCGCTCGCTGGCGGTTTCCACGGTTTTCGGCGTGAACTGGGCGACGCTGGCGACATAACTGACCTTGGCCGGGATCACGTATTGCGGCGCGGCGTCGATCACCAGGCGCACCTCGCTGCCCAACGCGACGCGGCCGGCCTGGCGCTCGGGCAGGAAGAAGGTCATGTAGACGTCGGTCAGATCCACCAGGTTGAGCAGCTTGCCGCCGGCACCGAGCACTTCGCCGGGTTGAGTGACGCGGTATTGCACGCGGCCGGCGCGTGGAGCCTTGAGCTGGCTGTCGTCGATGTCCACCTGCAGCCTCTCGACGCTGGCGCGGGCCGCTTCGGTCGCCGATTGCGCTTCGATGGCCTGCGACTGGGCTGCAGCTATGCCGGCCTCGGCCGAGCTGACC